>NZ_LARE01000090.1:0-8976 GCF_000980245.1 Odoribacter sp. N15.MGS-14 | reverse complement strand
AAGCTATTCTGATTGAATTATTGGGAGGTAAACGTGCCGGCAAATGGTTGATTGTCGATCAGCAGGAAGGTTTTGGATTTGATAACTGGAAATATTCAAAATAGTTTATTATGGAAAAAAATATAACAATATGGATTTTGACCGTTTTACTGGTAGCTTTAGGAGTTGCTTGTCATGACGGCGATGATATACTGGACAATGGCGGTACAGAAGAATTGAAACCAATTGTATTACCTGCTAATCTAAGGGTTGAAAAGATCACGGACTTGTCGGCTGTGTTGGTGTGGGATGGAACTTCAAGCGAGTATGAAGTGGAATGGGACGGAGAAATTTTATCGACGCAGAGTATTTCGTATGGCTTGGAAGAATTGACGCCTGAACAGACTTATTCCTGGAAAGTACGTTCCAAAGAAGGAGAACGTTATAGCGAATGGGTAAATGGTACAGATTTTACGACGCTTAAATTTGTCGATGAGACGATTGGTTGGCCCGGCGAATGGCAGGGTACGGATTTTGTTCTCGATATGACACTATTGGGAATGACCGTCCCGGTCACGACTTTTTTGCCAGACGAAGTGTTACAGGAAAAAATAGAAGTAAAAATAGAGAAAAAAGAAGGGACGATAGACAAAATTCTTTTTAGCAGCCCGCGTTTACAGGAAATATTACCTGAACTTCCAGAGTATGTTGAAGGGCAAGTGAAGGAGGCTCGAATGACTGTCTTGACAAACGTAACAGATACGATTATCGCTGATTTGGATTATCCCATTTCAATTGAAAATCTTCCGGAAGATATTAGAGATGCAGTTTATGGATTGATCGCAGATATTCCGCTTCTCGGTGAATTTATAAGTGATATTAAGATTGAAAAGGTGGGTATTATATTTGAAAATCTAAACCTGGGTGGGCAATTGAAAGAAGGAAATAAGATACCTGTGACGTTTACTATTGGAGGCAGATTTTATTTGATAACGGATAATAATCTGATAAATACAGCACTAAGACTTTTACCTATGTCCGTTTCATTAGATGCTGGAATGACGTTGTATCCTAAGTCATAATATTACCTCATTTTTCTATTCTTTTCTGCCGGGAGTATCTATTATTCCCGGCTTTTTTGAATACCGGAGGATCTCTACCGGGATTACCATCCATGATGCCTTTCGGAAACAGGAGAAATAGGATTTTATAACTGATTTGAAACTAAGCCCCTGAGTTCACGTAAAGGGATAAAACGGATAGGTTATGAATGAAAAAAAGTCATTTTATGTGATCGGTATGAGTTGTGCCGGTTGTGCTGCCAATATTCAACAGGCATTATCCGAACGTAAGGGTGTCATAGAAGCCAGAGTAAATTTCGCCGCTTCAGACGTCATAGTGGAATATAACCCTACGCTTGTTTCCGATAAAGATTTGCAAAAAACGGTACAGGAAGCAGGCTACGATCTGTTGTTGGAAAATGAGACAGAGCCTGAACAGGCCGAAATTTTACAACGAGAAGCCTATGATAAACTACGCCGGAAAACGATAGGAGCGTTATTGCTATCCCTCCCTGTTTTTGTGATCGGGATGTTTTTTATGCATATACCCTATGGCAACTGGATCATGCTGGGATTTACCTTACCGGTCCTACTGGTATTCGGAAGGGATTTTTTCATTAATGCCTGGCGACAATTGAAACATGGACATGCCAATATGGATACTTTGGTGGCGGTCAGTACAGGAGTTGCCTTTCTGTTCAGTCTGTTCAATACCCTATGGCCCACCTATTGGACGGACCGGGGACTGGAAGCTCATATTTATTATGAAGCGGCAGCAGTGATCATCGCTTTAATTTTATTAGGCCGTTTATTGGAAAGCCGTGCAAAATCGAATACTTCGACAGCAATCCGTAAACTGATCGGATTACAGCCCAAAGAGGTGATCCGGATTCTCGAAGACGGTACGGAACAGGTGATCCCGATCAAAGCAGTACAACCCGGAGACATACTATTGGTGAAACCCGGAGATAAAATTCCGGTCGACGGCAGTGTCACAGAAGGAGTTTCTTTTGTCGACGAGAGCATGATTACCGGCGAACCGGTACCTGTCGAGAAAGTGACCGGTACACATGTCTATACAGGTACGATCAATCAGAAAGGGAGTTTTAAATTCATGGCCGAAAAAGTCGGGAGCGAGACTATTTTAGCCCAGATTATCAAGATGGTACAGGAGGCCCAGGGTAGTAAAGCTCCGGTACAACAGTTGGTCGACAGAATTGCTGCTATTTTTGTACCTGCCGTAATCGGTATCGCAGCGCTTACTTTTATCGGCTGGATGATTGCCGGTGGAGAACTCGCTTTTACACATGCCTTGCTGACCTCGGTAACTGTATTGGTTATCGCCTGTCCCTGTGCATTGGGATTGGCGACCCCGACGGCAATTATGGTAGGTATCGGCAAAGGGGCTGAGAACAATATTCTGATCCGGGATGCACAGAGCCTGGAACAATTGTGTAAAGTACAAGCCGTAGTTTTAGATAAAACCGGAACGATTACCGAAGGAAAACCTGTGGTTACCGATATTTTCTGGAATCCGGGGATAGATTTACGGCACAGTATGGAAGTTTTATTGTTTATGGAAAGCCGTTCCGAACATCCTCTGGCCGATGCTGTGGTACTCCATCTGACGGAAGAAGGGATAAAGACGAATCTGAAGGGAGAATTCAATAGTCTGACGGGACAGGGCATACAAGGTATGATCAATGGGGAATCCTATTTTGTAGGGAATCGCCGTTTGCTGGAAATGAACGGAATCTCCCGGGAAAGTAAACAGGCAGAACAAGCCGATGCTTGTAGTCTGGAAGGGAAAACCGTCGTTTATTTTGCCGATAGCAAACAAGTGTTGGCTTTAATTGTCATCGCCGACCAGATGAAGCCAGGGTCTGTAAAAGCTATCGAACGTTTGCAGGCAGAAGGTATTGAAGTATATATGCTCACCGGAGATAATCGGATCACAGCCCGGGCCGTAGCCGATAGTATCGGCCTGAAACATTTCAAGGCAGAAGTCATGCCATCGGATAAAGCCGATTTCGTGAAGGAACTACAACAACAGGGCAAGATTGTAGCGATGGCAGGTGACGGTATCAACGATTCGCAGGCTTTGGCCCAAGCCGATGTCAGCATCGCAATGGGAAAAGGTTCGGATATTGCAATCGATGTGGCGAAGATCACTTTGATTACCTCTGATCTGAATGCTATCCCGAAAGCCTGGGCCCTCTCGAAGCAAACGGTCGCTGCTATCCGGCAAAATCTGTTTTGGGCATTTATTTATAACCTGATCGGTATTCCCCTGGCAGCAGGCATTCTCTATCCCTGTTGCGGTTTTTTACTCAATCCGATGATAGCTGCCGCTGCGATGGCCTTCAGTTCGGTTTCCGTCGTTACGAACAGCTTACGCATCAAAGCAAAAAAAATCTGATTTCAATTTTTAAATCTCAATTTTCAATTATTGGGTAACCATTCTGAAGTTTAAGCGTTCGTATAAATGTAGTTAAATTTATCGGGACGATAAATTTAGGTTTATAAAGTTTTTTAAGAATAGGACATGAAAACATTTAAGTTTAAAACGAATTTGAAATGCAATAATTGTGTTGCCAAGGTTAAATCGCAATTGGATATAACAGATGAAATCCAAAGTTGGTCGATCGATCTGAAAAGCCCTGACCGGATTTTGACAATAAAGGCCAAAGATGAGAAAGCTGTTACATCGGTAGAACGGATACTTGCTGAAGCGGGCTATCTTGCAGAGGTTTACCCGGTTGAATCATATATAACTAAAAACGACAAAGCTATGAAGGACGTGAAAAAAGAATCCGATAACCAATCCAAGCCAACTACAATTAAAGGCTGTGGCTGTGGTAATACCGAAAAACCAGGAAAAAGCCAAAAGATGGCTAATGATGAGACTACCGAGGACGATATTCTGGGAGCTTCAAATTACGAACGGGCAGAAAGTGACCAATCGAAAGGGATTTTTGCCCAACAGACAAAGGCTTATAATAAAACTATGGATGAGCTTATCGAGAATGACGATCAGAACGCCAAAGACAACCTCTCCGATTATATGGATGAGCTGAAGGAAGAATCGGAAACTTTAGGCGATCATCCGAAACCTTATGGGACAACGGAAAATTCACCGGATTTTCCGGCAGAAGGAAAATTTACTCCTCCCTATTAGATAATAATACCTGAAGAGACGGTTAGTTATTAAGATAAAACGGAAACAACGGAGCAAACGGAGAATATGCTGTTTTACTCCGTTGTTCCCGTTTAGAAGAAATTTATTTCTTTTTAAAGAGATTCTGTATTCCCTGTAACAGATTACCTTTCAATTCTTTTTCTGCTGCTTTGGTGACCGCTTTGATCGCTTTGGAAAGGTCGGGTTTGATAACCGGCTTCGACAGCGTTCCCTCGACCTTTGCATCGATATCCAGATTTTTAATATTGTTCGAACCCGGAATAGATTTCAGGAGGTTGTCGATGTCCTTGCCGAAAAATTTACGGTCGATGTTCATCGATAAGGTATAATCGAGCTGCCCGTCGACGGTTTGATTTCCATAAATGGTCACCGGATTACCTGCAAAACTGGTCTTAAACGGTTCGACGATAATATTCCCGTTTTCGAGTTTGAAATCGATTTTCAGCTTACTGATACTCAACCGGCTAAGTTCGTCATTCTTCATCACACTAGCCAACTGGTTCATCGCCGGATTGTCGTTGATCAGAATACCTTTTGATTCGAGATATCCCCCACCGTTTGCTGTCGTCATTACCGGACTCATTTCTTTATCCAGGGTAGAACTGAAGTTCATGGCAGCCGAAACTTGTCCGCTACAGTTCATCGCTACCGGGATACTCTTCCGCAGGAAAGTGAAAGCCTCGTAGGCGGCATGGATATCGAAGTCGGATATATTCAGCTTGAAATCTACTGTCGGAATCTTCGGATTGGCTGTATTATATTGTCCGTTCATCACCATTTTACCTTCCAACATATCCATACTGAGATTTTTCAGTGTGGCGACCGCATTATCCAAAGAAATTTGCCCTTTTACATTACGGATAGTCAGATTATCGAAAAGGATAGTGCTGATATTACTGGTAAATTGTATGTCGATGTTTTTGGGAATCTCCAAAGCTCCTTCTGCTGCGGTCGGTTTGTCCGTCAAGGCGATAGAGTCGGCCGAAGCCCGGGCTGTAGTATCGCTCTTTGTTTGGCGGGCCGCTTTGGCTTGGGCGATGATGAATTCATTCAAATTTATTCGGTTCGAATGCAGAGAGAAATTACCTTTCAGCGTTTCATTTTTGAAAACATAAGGAAGATAGTTCGAAATATTTCCTTGTAAAGTAAAATCCGAGGAAAAAACTTTTGCCTGTAACTGTTTCAGATTCAACTGAGCCGGAGTAATCGTAACAGATCCCTGCGGGATAGAAATACCTTCCGGAAATTCAGTATTGACCAAAAGAAGATCTTTTAAAATAATATTTCCTTTGGCAATAAATTTCTCATATTGTTCTTTCTCGATATATTGATATTTCCCGTTGAATGTCATATCGGTCGTGACGATTCCCTGCAGAGTAATATCTTTCAGTGGAAGGGCTTTCTTCAGATTGGAGAAATTAATAACCCCGACTGCACCTCCGGCAAGCACCGGATCGTTAGGATTACTGATATTCAAATACATACTAAATGGATTACCCGCTATATCGAACGATAATTTTTTCAGGTTCAGTTGTGTTGAATCGACAGGTCCTCCGGGATTACTCACGTTCAGATCGATATTGATTTGACGGATAGCTTCCGGTAATTCGGGATATTTTACAGAAGCATTATTGACAAGTAAATTTGCCTGCAGAGCCGGGAGATGATCGGCATAATATTCTCCTTTAGCCGTAACATTCAGCTTAAAATCACCACTGGTTTCCAATCCTTCGATATAATGTTGCAACGTTTTGGGCACCATAGCCAACAAACTGACAAATTTGGTATCCGGAGCATTCAATTGCAAATCCAGTTTATATTTGTCCTCTCCGACCCCGATATTTCCGGTTAAATCGAGTTTGAGATCATTCAGGGCCAGGTCATTTTTCTGAATATCGAAAGTCATCTCTTTGAGATTGGCTCCGATAACGGCCTGCCATTTCAGATCGGTCTTATTGATCCAGACACTGTTTTGGTGCCGATATGAAATATTTTGCAGAGCAAGGAAAATATCAATCAGCGTATTGGTTTCCGAAAAATTCCCATTGAGTTTTAAATCGATATCTGCAATGCTGGCATAGGTCGAATGCTGAAAATCATTGTAAGTGATGAATAAATTTTCAATGGCGATATCATTTAAACGAAGGCCTCTCTCCGCCTTGCCTTTCGGTTCGTCGGGCGGAGTTTCCGTAGTGGCGGAAGTTTGCGAATCGGAAGACAATAGGATATCCCAGTTGGCTTTCCCTTCGCTATTTACTGTCGGAGCGATACGGCAATTTTTAAGCAAAAGTTGGTTTACAATGAGTTCATCTCCTGCTATCAGTGACTTCAAATTCACCGAAGCCTCGAACAACGGAATGTAAACGACGGTATCTCCTGCAAATTCATCCTTCCCGGTAATCATCACCTCTTTCAAGGCAACATTCAGATTAGGAAAACTTTTGAACATGCTCAGGTTCATATCGCCGATTTTCAATTTCGCATTGATGTATTTGGCGGATTGCTTTTCAATAATTTGGAGTATATCTCCTTTAAAAAAAGTAGGGATGACCATTAAAGCTGTAATTACAACAAGAATGAGTACACCCAGTGTAATGAATACTTTTTTCATCGTCAGTATTTTTTAGTTGTTTTAAACGGCCGGTGTCCACCGGATTGTTCACAAAGTTATTTTATTTTGTGAACTTATTGGAAATAAGGCTTTATTTTTTTGAGTTTATAAGCCGGAAGTACTTTCTTTTCTTCGAGCAGTTGGAAAGAAAGAGAATCGTATTTGCGCTTGGCATTGAAGATCATCTGTACATCCTCATATTCGAGATAGGGATGCCGGAGTATAGCTTTAAAACTCATGGTGTCCAACCTGTATTTCACGATCTTTGAAGGATCGACGGTAAATACCCCAGCGCACGAATCGACATTGAAGTGATTCATCTTTAACTCTTTCAACTGCCGGACGGCATAAAAACCTCCCAATCGCTGTCGGTATTTGATGATTTTACTTGCATAGTAAGGACCGATTCCCCGGATTCTGACCAAGGCACTGCTGTCCGCCGTATTTAATTCCAAGGGAGGAGGAATTTCCCGATGTGATACCGGACAAAGAGAATCCTTTTCTATATTGATTACTTCCGGCAATAAAAAGAATGCAGGTTTCCCCGACCGGACAAACCGCGGAATAACAATAAGGCCTGTAATCAATAACAGCATGACCAGTACCCCTTCCCGTTCTGTACTATTGAATATCATGACACACCCGATTTTAAATGGCCTATAAAAGTTACAACATTTTTCCGGGATAAGGAGCAAAAATCCTACCTATTTTGCAATTTTTTTAATATGCTATATAACTTATAACGAATAGATTAAACGAAAGCATATAAAAATATTCAGAAAAAACAGCAACCATTTTTTGCAACTAACAAAAAACTCCCTATATTTGCACCCGCAATTGAGAAACATTGTGGCCCGATTCAGTAGCTCAGCCGGTAGAGCACAACACTTTTAATGTTGGGGTCCTGGGTTCGAATCCCAGCTGGATCACTTTTCAAGACGAAAAAACGAAGCAAACTCCTGAAATTCAATGAATTTCGGGAGTTTCTGTTTTCAGGTAAAACCTCAAAAAACAGCGGATTCCGGCAGGAAAATCCGGTGAAATCGGTGGACTTGATTCCGCCCGGATTTTAGTCCACCGAATCAGGCTTTAATGCTTTGATTCACTGTATATTGCATGACGCCGTTTACGACTAAATACATTAATTTTAACCCGTTAAAATTCAGTCGTATGCAACGGAACTATTTTTCAATTCTTTTCTTCATTAAGAAGACAAAACTCCTTAAAAACGGTGAAGCACCTATTTGTTTACGCATCACGGTAAACGGTAAGCGTGCCGAGGTGCAGATTAAACGTAGTATCGAGGTCGGTAAATGGAACGCTAAAAAAGAATGTGCCAATGGCAAGGAACGAAAATACCAGGAGTTGAATCACTACCTTGAAACCGTTCGTACCAAGGTCTTGCAGATACACCGCCAGTTGGAACAGGACGGCAAACCCATTACTGCCGACATCCTCAAACGCCGTTATTATGGTGAGGGGGAATCTCCTAAAATGCTGCTGGAGGTATTCAACGATCACAACAAGAAATGCCGGGACTTATTAGGTAAGGATTTTGTTTTAGGAACGGTTCTGAGATATGAACGGACAGTACGTTATCTTTCGGAATATATGAAGCGGGCATACCGGATGGCGGATATTCCTTTAAAAGACATTACGGACGAGTTTATCCGGGGCTTTGAACATTACATTAAAACCAACAAGCCGTGCAGTCAGAACGCTACCGTTAAGTATCTGAAAAACCTGAAAAAGATTATCCGTCTGGCTTTGGCTAATCATTGGATTGTTGTAGACCCATTCTTTGAAATTAGGCTACGGCAGACCGCGACCAACCGGGCATTCCTTTTGGAAGAAGAAATAAAGGTGCTGATGAATAAGGAGTTTACCATTCCCCGCTTGGAGACGGTAAGGGATATATTCATCTTCTGCTGCTTTACGGGTTTGGCTTTTTCCGATGTTCAGCATCTGACAGCGGAGCATATCATACGCGGCGTAAACGGTGAATACTGGATACGGAAGCCGAGGGAGAAGACGGACAATATGTGTAATATTCCTTTGCTGGAAATACCCCGGATGATAATAGAGAAATACCGGAATCATCCGGAATGCGTAAAAGGCGGTGTTAT
>NZ_LARE01000088.1:0-9236 GCF_000980245.1 Odoribacter sp. N15.MGS-14 | reverse complement strand
TGTTGGCGTGTACCTTGATAAAACTATACGTGGAGAAAGAGACAAATTTAATTGAAACATTGAAAAATGGCCTTGAGAAGAATATTGATATATATAATCAAAGGACAATGAATGCCACTGGAAATATTCTTTCTTTTTCATTGGATCACATCATAGTTTTTAGAAACCGACAAAAATTTGTTTTTTCTTTTAAGTCGGAAATGGAGGCGAAAAAGATGAGTGTCTGCGCTATGTATGATATCCGTGACACAGCTTTGTGGACGTTGTGGGGATTGGATTCTTCATTTTGCAGGCAGATGGATAAGGAAGCGGTTAGTTATATGTTGGAATTACAGGATAGTACGGGAAAGGTAATCGATGTTGTAAAGCAGGGGTTTAATAAAATTCCCCGGGGAAAAGAGGATTTTTCCATGCCCTTGGGATTATTGGAGAAGCATATTATTAGAGCTCGTTTCGGTTTACCTGTAGGGGTATTTCTTTATGATGAGTGGCCGATGGTTTTGTTTTTGGTAGCTTCGGCTTGGATGTTGGGATTGATCTTTTATTGGCAACACTATTTGGTACATAAAGAAAAGCGGATCCGGCAGCATGAGGAATTGAATATTCAGACTGTGAATCACGATATGAAGTCACCGGTTGGAATTGCCGGGACATACTTGGGTTTGGTGGACTGGGAGGGGATAAGCGGTTTGACTTCGCAACAGCAAAAAAATTTCCGGGTAGCGCAGGAAGCCATCGGACGTTTGGAAATTTTGGTAAAAAAGATGTCGGTAAAACTGGTGAATGAGAGGGGATTGGTATTGAACTATGAGGTATTTGAATTACCGGTATTGGTACAGGAAGTATGGAGAAGTATAGAAGGAGAGATTCCGGATCGGAAGGCAGTACGGTTTTCGGTTTTATGTAGGCTGAAGGGAGATCCGATGATTTGTGCAGATCGCTTGCAATTGGGACGTGCGTTGGGGAATTTACTCCGGAATGCGGTGAAATATTCCAGAGAAGAGGTCGGGATTGTGGTCGGATGTGTCCGAAAAGGGACGAGATTATGGATTTTTGTAAAGGATAATGGTTATGGGATTGAGAAAGCAGATCAGAAACATATGTTCGAGACGGGCTATCGTTCGCCTTCGGTGGAACGCAGGACGGAGGGAACAGGACTGGGATTGAGCTTTGTTAAAATGGTAATGTCGGCACATGGAGGAAGAATAGTCTACCGGACCCGGGAAGGAGGGGGAAGCCGTTTTGTCTTGATCATGAAAAGTAAACAGAGATGACAACGATTCATTTATTATATGTGGATGATGAAGAAAACTGGTTGAATGCAGTCGGACAGATCTTGCAAACCGAGGAGTTTGTCGTAGATACGGCCACTGACGGGGAAATGGCGTTGCAGAAAATGGCTGAACAGCGGTATGATATGATTCTGCTGGATGTTCGCTTGAAGGAAGAAAACGGTTGGGAATTGGTACGTAGATTTAAGCAGGTCCAACGGGAGGTGGCTGTAGTGTTGTTTACTTCGGATTATGAAGTGGAGAGGTTGACCGATGTTTTTGGGGTCGGTGTAGAAGATTATTTGGAAAAAAGCAGTGATATCGGGATATTAGCCAACCGATTAAAGGCCTTACATTATCGTTTTGTGAAAAGTCGGGAACAACAGGAGTGTTACCGGATTGCTTCCGAAGTATTTTTTCGTGTGAATGCCGGAATCTTGGTTGTAAAGGGGAAAGAACGTTATCTGAAATCGAATGAAGCTTGTCTTTTGAAGTTATTGTGTCGGAAAATGGGAACGGTGGTGAAGATCGAAGAGTTGTATGCAGGAATTTGGGGAAAAGCTATACTCTTCGATTCTAAGGATAAAGCACTCCGGAATCTTGTATCAGAGTTGAGAAAGACCTTGGAAGGTACTGGGTTAGAGATTAGAAATAAACGATTTGCAGGATATTATTTGAAGGGAGAATAAAAAAACGGAAATTTATTCCCCCAGTCAGATTGCTGATTGGGGGAATATCGGTTCTTATTGCATAAACGAGCGGTCGGAGGATTCGCGGACGATCAGTTCGCTGTTGATCACTTCCTCGCGGATTTGTGCATGTTTGGCGTCGAGGATTTGTTCGAAAAGAAGCTCGGCAGCCGTTTCGCCGATCTTTTCGGGAAATTGGTTGATGGTGCTGACCGAAGGGGTCATATATCGGGAACGTTTGCTGTTGGAGAAACCGAAAACAGCTACTTCTTCCGGTATTTTCAATCCTTTTTCTTTTATTGCTTCGATTGCTCCGATGGCCATATCGTCATTGATTCCGAAAATGGCATCCGGCATATTTTTCATATTCAATAACCGTTGAGTGGCCTCTTTGGCTGCTTTTACGGAGAAGTCTTCACATCTGACGATGTAGTCGGTATTGATTTCCAGTTTGTTCAGCGTCATGGCTTTCAGATACCCTTTCATCCGGTTCTTCCCGATAGAAAGTTGTTCCGGGCCGGTTAGCAGGGCGATTCTTCTGGCTCCGCCATGGATGAGATGTTGTACGATTTTGAAAGCAGCATCGGCATCGTCGGCAACGACTTTAGAGACATCCAGTTCTTTCGCAGTCCGATCGAATAATACCAAAGGCACGCCCATATCCTGAATCTGTTTGATATGTTCATACGAAGTGGTGGCTTTAGAAATAGACAGAATGATTCCATCACAACGGTTGGCCAGAAATATATCGATGTTTTTCTTTTCTTTTTCGAAAGTTTCGTTGGAAGAAGCTACTAGTACATTGTATCCGTATTTATCGGCAACATCCTCTATCTTTTTGACAACGGTAGCGAAAAAGGTATTCACAATCTGAGGCACCACCACGCCGATCGTGTTACTTTTGTGAGTCTTTAAAGCCACTGCTATGGGATTGGGTTTGTAGCCCAGTTCTTTGGCCAGGGCCTGCACGGTTTTACGGGTTTGTTGGCTGATCTCAGGATTATCTTTCAGCGCCCGTGACACTGTAGATACAGAGATATTTAGTTTTTCTGCTAAGTCTTTGATTGTGATGGCTTTCTGTGTCATATTCCTAAGTTTTAATGTTTATTTTTTTTCTTCTTGTTTGAGTTTAGGATAAGCGATTCGGGAATGGTAGATGTTAGTCAGCATTTCGATAAATACCTTTTTCACCGTTGCAATGTCTTTAAAAGTGATGTCTGCATTGGCATAGCGCCCGTCCTGTAGTTGCCCGTCGATGATATTGTTGACTACTTTCGTGATATTTTCTTCGGTCTTGTCGACCAGCGTACGGGAGACTGCTTCTACGGCATCGGCCATCATGACTACGGCACATTCCCGGCTGACCGGATCCGGTCCGTCATAAGTGAACAGCGATTCGTCGATTTCCCGGTCAGGATATTTGTTTTTAAAAGAATTGTAGAAGTATTTTACCTTGCTTTTTCCGTGATGGGTACGGATAAAGTTGATAATACCTTCGGGCAAATTATACTTCTTGGCCATTTCGACTCCTTTACGGACATGGTCGATGATGTGCTGGGCACTGACATCGAATTCACACTGGTCATGTGGGTTGATTCCCCCGCTTTGATTTTCGATAAAAAAGATCGGATCGAATGTTTTACCGATATCGTGATAAAGAGCACCGGTACGGGTGAGTAAAGGATTCCCGCCGATCCGGTAAATAGCTTCCTCGGCCAGATTGGCGACCATCAGCGAATGCTGGAAGGTACCCGGAGCTTTCTTGGTCAGGTTGCGCAAGGCCGGATGATTCGGATTCGAGAGTTCGATCAGTGTGATTTCGGAGGTATAACCGAAAATCCGTTCAAAGATATAGATCACCGGGTAAGTGAGTGTCAGTAGCAGGCAATTGATGGCCAGCCAGATCAGCGCAAACAAGTGGGTACCGCGGATCTCGCCTTCCTGGGTCAGGATAAAGGCCATATATACGAGTGTATAGGTGATAAAAATCAGAAATATAGACAGGATCAGCTGACTACGCCGTTGCAGGTGCGACAGACTGAATATGGCTACAATGCCGGCTGTGACCTGCATGAAAGCGAACATGTAACTGTTGGGGGCATAGTAGGAAATCAGCAGCGTACTGCTCAGCAGAAGATACAAAGCCGAACGGCTACCGATCAGGATGTTTACGATGATGATGAAAAACAATACCGGTACCGCAAACATATTGATACTCTGATGATATCCCAAACTACCGAGCATAATGGTGGCTAGAAATAAACCGTAAAGGAATATAAATTCCCGGTTGTTGTAGAAAATCCGTTTTTTGGAATAGTAGAAAAAAATGGAAAATACCAGCAGGGCTACCAGCACTAAAAGGAATTGACCGCCGATAGTCCGCATATAAGTTTCGGTAGATCCCAGATTATTCTGGTATTCGGTTTTGAGGGAATTCAGTATCTTTACCTTTTCGGGAGTAACCAGTTCACGCTTGGTGATGATAATATCGCCTTGTTGCACCATGCCTTCTGTGAGACTGATACTTTTCAGGTGGTTCAGGTGTTCGATCGTTGTTTTCGAGGCGTCGAATTCCAGGTTTGGCTGCAAATAGTTGTTCAGGTTCAGGCTTAGAATATTTTCCCGTACCGATTTCGGAAAATGGAGTTGGTCGATAGCCTGGCTTAAAGCCGAATAAGCCTTTTTCAAGGTATATACCTGATCGAATTCTACGGTATGCCCGATATTGTTCTCGACGATTTTAATGGTTTTTACTTTCCTGGCATCCAACTCTTCGGGCAATTGCAGGATGCCGGCCGTATAGATATCTTTGAGCCGGTCGGTCAGTTTATTCAGGGAGCCGGAAGTCGTTTCATTGCGGAAAGCATGCAGGGCTGTCCTGAATTTACCGGTTTGCAGATCGGCCGTATTCGTATTTAAGATAAAAATCGGACTTTGTTCCTGTACTAATTTTTCCCGTTCTTCCTGTAATTCGTCTTCTGTTTTATGGATCGGAAAATCGAAAGGAGCCGTCAGGGTTTCGTATCTCCAGGGCATACCTTTTTGATATTCATACTGGAAACTACCGACTTTGGGGAATAAATATACCGTGATTACACAAATCGAGAGTATAATCAATAATCTGAAAAAAGCATTTAAACGACGTTTTAATTTTTTGTCGGACATAGAGATACACAATAGCCATTATACAGGGCTAAAGATATAAAATTATTGGAGAAAAATCGGAAACCTTCGGAAATTTGTTTTGAGAGGAAAAAAGTACATTCAGTTTGCCGGGATTCATTGGTGCTTGTTGAGAAAACCTGAGGCTCTGTTTAGAAAAATTGTCTCAACGGAATCTCAGATTCTCTCAGCAATTTTTATTGAATACCGTTGGTCTCGATTTCGGTGCTGACCTTTTTAAGCAGGCCTTGTAATACTTTGCCCGGTCCGATTTCCAGGAAAGAGGTAGCTCCGTCGGCAATCATATTTTTCATGATCTGTGTCCATCTGACCGATGCGGTCAATTGGGCGATCAGGTTTTCCTGAATCTTAGCCGGATCGGTATAAGGTTGAGCATCTACATTCTGATAGATCGGGCAGACCGGGGTTGAGAAACGGGTGTTTTTAATGGCTGTTTCCAGTTCCTGGCGTGCCGGTTCCATCAACGGAGAGTGGAAGGCACCTCCGACTTTTAAAGGCAATACACGTTTCGCTCCGGCTTCGGTCAGTTTCTGGCAAGCGGTCTCGATCCCTTTGTTGCTACCTGAAATAACGATCTGCCCCGGACAATTGTAGTTAGCGGGAACCACCACTTCGTCGATCTCTTTACAGATCGCTTCTACTTTTTCGTCGGCCATTCCGATCACTGCGGCCATGGTAGAAGGATTGGCTTCGCAGGCTTTTTGCATCGCCAGCGCTCTGGCGTGTACCAGGCGTAATCCGTCTTCGAAAGATAAAGCTTTGGCAGCGACCAGGGCTGAGAATTCTCCCAGGGAGTGGCCGGCTACCATATCCGGGGTTTCGGTCAGCGAGTTGGCCAGAATCACGGAGTGAAGGAATATCGCCGGTTGGGTTACTTTGGTTTGTTTCAGGTCTTCGTCGGTGCCGTTGAACATCAGATCCGTAATGCGGAATCCCAATATTTCGTTCGCTTTTTCAAATAATTCTTTTGCTTCGGGTGAGTTTTCATACAAATCCTTGCCCATTCCTACGAATTGAGCTCCCTGTCCCGGGAAAACAAATGCTTTTTTCATACTCGTTTTGTTTATTTCTTAATGAAACTTATTACTGATCAGCCGGATGAATTCCTCCCGCGTGGCGAGTTTCTCGAATGCGCCGCTGAAGTCGGAAGTCGTTGTTACCGAGTTTTGTTTTTGAACGCCCCGCATCATCATACACATGTGCTGTGCTTCGATCACCACGGCAACGCCCAGGGGGTTGAGGGTGTTCTGGATGCAGTTCTTTATGTCGTTTGTCAATCTTTCCTGTACTTGCAGTCTTCTGGAAAAAGCTTCCACTACCCGTGCTATTTTGCTTAGCCCGGTGATGTATCCGTTCGGGATATACGCCACGTGAGCCTGCCCGATGAAAGGCAACATATGGTGTTCACACATGGAATAGATCTCGATGTTTTTCACAATAACCATCTGGCGGTAATCTTCTTTGAAAAGTGCCGACCGCAGAATTTCCTCCGGATTCTCGTGATACCCCCTTGTCATAAATTGCATGGCTTTTGCCACGCGGTAGGGAGTTTTTACCAAACCTTCCCTGTCGGGGTCTTCGCCCAGCAGTTTCAGTATTTCTTTATAATGGTAACTTAATTGTTCGGTCTTTGTTTTATTGTAGTATTCTACTTTGTGGTAGAATTCTTCGCAGTCGTCCAATTCCGTGTATTTCATTCAAACTCTCTTTTATATGCTTGATTTATCATTCGTGTCGGTAATGAAAAACCCGGTACAAAGTAAAATATAATAATCGAGAATTGAAAATCGGGAACAGGAATTTCATGGACCGGGTTTTTGTTCATGTTTTATCATGAATTTATTTTCACGTGGAAATATCGGCAGGCGGAGAACCTGGTGCCGGTTTCGTTGCAGAAGAAAATGTACACGTGCGCCTTTTTTCCGATGGATTCATCGAGGGTAAATTCTCCATGCAGCTCTCCGCGTCTTCCTTTTACCTGGCTGGCGACCCGGGGGATACGGGAATCGTTGTCATATAATACCCCTATTTGTAATCTGTCCGTTCCGGATACGGTTTTCCACATCCGTTCTTCTTGCCATGTGACCTTGAACAGAGGACCTTCCCCGCTTACTTTCAGATTCCTGGGGAGAGGTAAAGTGCCATCCGTGAACATGAAATTCCCGAAATCGGCGATTTGGCCTTCCTCCCCGAAGCAATGGAAATTTCTTGAGAAAAACACGTTCGGGGCGTGTCGTCCCACTGTTTTTGCCACGGCCCGCCAGATTTCGGGCGACACTTGTTTGGCAAACGTCATGTAAAAAACTTGTACTGCCTTGAAGCGTATCGCTACGGCCTGCTGTTTGGGGGTACGTCCCTCGGTTTCCCATTTCCGTTTTTTGCCGGGAATGGCATAACGCCGGACGTATGTGTTATTACCTCTCGTGTAAAAAATAAGGTTATTGTGTCTTCCTTGAAATTGTCCGTTGATAAAATCTTTGACTTTCATGATATAATACTTTAAATATTTGATAATGGTATTTATATAGACGACAGGGGGGCACTTCACTCCGTATGTCTTGTCGTCCGCATTGCAATAGGCGAGGCCTTCCATAGCCGTGTTCTCAAACGTGATTTTTGAAGTCGAAGTGTTGTACGTGGCGGTGATGTCCGGTTCCGTGAGCGATCCTTGTGCACATTGCAGCTGTTCGTAGTCCACGGTTAGCGTATCGTCTTCCAGCGTGCAAATACCCTTATTCAAGGACATGAAGGCGTTTGCCGGCGATTGCCCCCGCTTGCGTTGGGGAAATCCGAGTGTGATTGCCGGGGCAAGTGCCTGGGATAGTTTGATCAGCTTTCCGAACTTTGTCCGTTGTGCAACAGCTGCCGGGGATGCGGAAATTTTCCCGGCAGATGAACTTTTGCGAGCCATATTCTCGCATTTGCGTATGTAGTAAGAGATCTTACCGATACGTCCCCGATAGCTATTTATCGGATCTGAGATTATTCTAGCCATAGCTTTAAAAATTAAACTGTTAATAATACATTTTTCCCTCCAACTCACTTGGATGGGATTTACATATGGTATCTTACTACATGGGGGCTGGAATTTGCACTTTTACGGGAGAAAAAATGCAGGGAAGTTGAAAATATTTTGTAGTGTGCAGGTAGATAGATGGGTAATCGTAGAATTGAACGTGCGTTTGGGGGGATTGGTGGAATAGAAATGTTGTATAAATTTTCTTCTATAGAAAATTTTTTCTATAGAAGAAAATTTATACAAAATAATTACTATAATTTATCAGTAAATTTAATAATGTCTCTATTTAGGCTTGTCGGATTGTTTATAAGGTTACCATAAAGTAACCTTTCCCGCGATGCCTAAATCAAGGCTGGCTGTTGTAATTCCCAGAGCCTTGAATACTCTCCTCATCGTGGAAAGGGTAATCGAACAATTCCCGTTCTCCAGCTTGCAAATTTGGGAACGTTTAACCCCTATTCGTTCGCCTAATTCTTCTTGCGTGAGGTGCTGTTTCAGGCGTGCGTTTTTAATAGCTTCTCCTACAAAATAAGCTTGAACCTCTTCCTTGAGTTGCTCTTCCATCGCGTCCCTTGCGGGAGTTCCAACTTTTCCCCATACATCGTCTATTAATTTGCCAGAGGGGGTAAAACTCATCTTTGTCATAGTATAAAATGTTATGCTTAAAGTTACAAAATCTTTAGGTAATAACAAAGCTCCTGCTTGTGAAAGTCGGGGCTTTGTGCATAAAAAAAGAGGTGTGACACACCTCCATTATTAATTTGTTCATATTAGTTATTTAATCATAATCTTGTGCATAGTTCCTGTATTAGTTCTTTCGAAGGGTCTTTTCCCACTCTAGAATGATACGTGAAAAGCACAAGTGTTCCTTTCAAGTTAGTTTCTAACAAACAGTCATAACTCACCCTGTCTGGATGATCAATTAGTCCCTTGATATGACACAAATCCCCGCAATCTAATGACTTTTCCAGTTCGAATTGGTATCCCATCCAGATATTTTGATCAGAAGTTGCATTTTTACCCCACAAACCCCATGAACTCCTGTTTTTCACCACGATCAAACGAGGACGTATA
>NZ_LARE01000086.1:0-9698 GCF_000980245.1 Odoribacter sp. N15.MGS-14 | reverse complement strand
CGGGTATCCGGATCAGGCCAGAAATACTTTTGTCCTTTCAAATCATAATCGTCCGCCCATTTCCTAATTATTGGGTCATCATCAGCAATCGAAACAAAAGCCACCTCATCATTTTTATATATTTCCGACAAATCATTCAAAATACTAAGATTGTCAATTGCAGCCGGACATCCTCCCCAAAAATTAATCAAGATGACTTTACCCTTATTCGCCTGTATCACTTGTTGTAATTTTCTCATTCCTTCGCCGGCAATAATCATCTTTCCATTTTCGGGGGTAACTCCATACAGCATCGCATCGGAAACCGGTTTCGGATTATTCAAATAAACTTTCTTTGTTTCATATTTTCGAAGCAGAGGTTCGCGTAATATCGGCAAGGTCACGTGTCCGTCGAAAAAATCCCTGTTCTCCTCGAAGAAAGTCACATCATTAAACCCCAGGTGTGTATCGAACAGGGAAGCGACCATAAATTGCGACAAGACCTTATTTTTCGTACTACTTGCGGTTCTCATCAGTATTTCGGTACTGTTTTGCAACGTATCCTTTATCAGACCGGGCCGGGTTCGGAATTTGGCAGCCAGCTCGAATAAACGGGAATGTATCACCTCCCCGGTGAACAAATTTTCCAGGGCAGCATCGAAATTGAAAAATCCGGCAGGCACCGTATCACCGGTCAGGAAGGAATGCAGCGATCCATATTCGAGCAATAAATCATAATATTCGGCTTCCAGCCCTTTCATGATCCACTTTTGCAAATCTTTTCCGATCTGGTATTTCTTTGCAAACCTCAATATTCTTTGTAAACGAACTTCCCGTTCATTATCCATTTTTTTTCGAAATGCAGTAACCGGTAATTTCTGGTCGTCCGTTCCCGCCCGCTGTTCCAGGTAATAGCCTTCACCATCGGTATATGCGTAGAGATCCTGATTCAATTTCCCGGCAGTACCCGAAAACTCCACTTTATTCAGCTTAGCAAAATCCAATTCGATATGCAAACTGTCTCCCGGACGTATCAACAGATAAGGGATAAAGGTCTCTATCGAAATATCACGCAAAGCCAATGGCTGAAAACGAAAAGTAAAAGTGTGATCGGGCCTGATCGCGCATTCCTGTATTGTCTGTGCATTCCAGTAAGAAGGAATAATCACCTTTAAAGCACTTTGCTGAGGATAAACCTGCCTATTCTTGATATGACCTGTAATCACGGCATAAGCCAAAGGATTCACCGTTTCTTTTTTCTTTTCCCGCCCACAAGCAAGAACGACAAACATCAGTAAAATCAAGCAACCGAATCTCATTTATTATTTTTTAGTTAAAACCTTCCCTCTATCTTATTCCGTACTCCTCGATCTTACGGTAAAGGGTTGTCAGGCCGATGTGCATCAAACGGGCAGCCTCGGTCTTGTTTCCTCCGGTATATTGCAATACTTTCCGTATATGTGCTTTTTCCACCTGGGCCAGGTCGAATTCAGAGTATCCTTTTCCGCCTTCACTTTCCAAAACCGACTGCTGAATATCGAAGGGCAAATCGCTTACGGTCAATACCGCACCGTCGGCAATGATCATACTTCGTTCGATCACATTACGTAATTCCCTGACATTTCCTTTCCAGACATGTTTTTTCAAGGTTCCCAAATATTCAGGTGTAATCTCTTCTATCTTTTTCCCCACACCCGGTCCGAACATTTTCACGAAAGCCCGGACATACAATTCGATATCTTCTATCCGTTCACGCAGAGGAGGGAGTTGAATCCGAAAAACAGACAAGCGGTAATACAAATCTTCACGGAAATGCCCGGCCTCGATCTCTTTCTGAAGGTCTCGGTTCGTAGCGGCTATAATTCTGACATTTACTTTAATAGGACGGGTATCCCCCACTTTTATGAACTCGCCACTTTCCAGTACCCGTAGTAGTTTCGCCTGCAAATCGAAAGCCATTTCACCGATCTCATCCAGAAAGATCGTTCCCTGATCGGCTTCCTCGAACAGTCCTTTCTTTTCCTTCAAAGCCCCGGTAAAGGCCCCCGCTTTATGGCCGAAGATCTCACTCTCGAGCAGTTCTTTGCTAAAAGCCGAACAATTGACCGCCACAAACGACTTGCCCGCCCGGCTACTATGCTGATGTATGGCCTGAGCAAAGACTTCTTTGCCGGTTCCTGTCTCACCGGTCAATAATACAGGTACATCCGTCACAGAAACTTTTCTGGCCAACTCTACAGCCATCCGGATAGGCTTCGATTTCCCGAGAATCGACTCAAAGGAATACTTTTGTCCGACCTGTTTCTCCAATTGTTGCAAACGCCTGGCCATTTCTACTTTTTCCATAGCACGGCTGAGCAAAGGAATAATTTTGTTATTGTCGTCTCCTTTGGTTATATAATCGAATGCACCGTTTTTTATCGCTTGTACTCCATCCGGGATATTCCCATGGGCGGTCAGCAGGATAATCTCGGTCAAAGGTCCGAGCCGCTTCATTTCTGTTATAAGATCGACACCGCTTCCATCCGGTAAGCGGACATCACAGATGATCACATCGGGATTTTGCTGTTCCACTTGTTTCAACCCAGCCTTACAACTGTCGGCCTGAATGACTTCATAACCTTCCAATCCAATAATACGGGCCAATAGTCCCCGTAACTGATTTTCATCATCGATGATTAACACCTTACCCATTATACCCAGAATTAAATCGGTCTACAAACTTTATGAACTTAAATTAATTATACCTACTTCTGTTCGTAAAAGTAAAAAGTAAAAGACAAATGCCCAAAGGTTTGACCGGAAAATCCTAAATTTGCCGCATGGATTCATTGATCGATTTAGGATATTGGGGATTATTTATCGGTTCTTTTCTGGCTTCTACCCTCATTCCGATGAGTGCGGATGTATTACTGGTGGGTATCCTGGCTCTAGGCGGAAATGTATGGGCCTGCCTGGTTATCGCCACAACCGGTAATTGGCTGGGAGGACTCACTTCATACTGGATCGGTTGGCTGGGCCGCTGGGAATGGATCGAACGCTGGCTGAAGGTGAAGGAAGAAAAGCTCCTCCGTCAGAAAAAAAACATAGACCGTTATGGAGTATGGCTGGCCCTGTTTACCTGGCTTCCGCTTATCGGTGACTTATTGGCCGTCGCCCTGGGATTTTACAAAATCAAACCTTATGCCTCGGCCATCTACATGTTAATCGGCCGTTTCGCCCGCTTCCTGCTTTGGACCTGGCTCTACCTGCAATACGGAGAACGATTTTTTTAAACTTTCTCTCTTTACCGCCCCTCTCACCATTTCCACTATTTTTTCTGTTCTCTTGCCTCTCGCCGTTTTATCTGTCGTCACCGTTTTATCCGTTTCCACCGTCCCAACAACTTTCCTTCCCCCTTTACGTATTTGTAAGAGCACGATCAAACCTCTGCAAATGGGACATGACTTTATCATATTAGCGACCACCGAATTTTGGGAGCATTATGGCTATTTAGGATTGTTTGCCGGTTCGTTTTTGTCTGCACTTTTTATTCCTTTAGGTGCAGACCTATTATATGTAAGTATGTTAGCTATGGGATTCAACCCCTGGCTCTGTCTTTTCGTAGCGACAACCGGTGGTTGGATCGGAGGATTGGTGATTTATGGAGTCGGTTATGCCGGCAATGCCACCCGGATACGGAAATTATTCCATATCAAAGAAGAACAATTGCTGAAACAGAAAAATAAAATCAAAAAATACGGGGGCCTGATGGCACTCCTGGTCTGGATTCCCGTTATCGGCGATATTTCGAATGTAGCACTCGGCTTCTATAAGACGAAACGAACCCATACTTTTATCCTGATGTTTATCGGCAGAATGTGCCGCTTTCTGCTATGGACGCTATTGTTCCTGATCTTTTCAAGCCGTTTTATCAAATTTTTCGATAAACTCTGATTTCCAATCAAAAACTACCGATCAAAGAAGTCAGATTAGAGGTAAATAAGCGAACGGCTATTGCCAACAAGATAATACCGAATAATTTACGCATTACGTACACTCCGCTTTTACCGAACAGACGTTCTACATAATACACATAGCGCAATACCAGATACACCAATGCCATATTCATCGCGACAGCGATGATGATATTGAGAATATTATATTCCGCCCGCAACGACAACAAAGTGGTAAACGAAGCCGCCCCGGCAATCAAAGGAAATACCAGCGGAACGATCGTAGCCGACCCGCAAGGACTATCGTTTTTAAATATCTCGACACCGAAGATCATCTCTACCGCTAAAACCAGCAACACCAAAGCACCGGCAACGGCAAAAGAAGAAATATCGACATTGAATAATCCCAATAATGCCTGCCCGATAAACAAAAAGGCTACTAATATAACAAAAGAAATAATAGCTGCCTTTCCAGCCTCTATTTTCTGATTCTTTTCACGCAAACTAATGATAATCGGAATGGCTCCCAGAATATCGATTACAGCAAACAGTACCATAAAAGCACTGATAATTTCTTTAAAGCTAAAATAAATATCCATCGTGTGTATTTTTATCAACAAAAGAGCCGTTTTGTTTAAAATAAAACAATCAAACCCTTCGTAGTTAAATTTAAGACAACAAAAATACTACTTTCTAAAGAAAAAACAGGTACTTTTCCGATAAATTTTAATTCCGGATTCCGGGACGGACCTTTCATCCCGTTTTCGGTCCGTTTCTCTTTTTTCTTCCTACAGCAAGTTAATTTTTATCCGCTACAACAGCCTCCATTTCTGCTTTACTCCGGCTATTGGTTACCAGATAGACCCCTCCGAATATCAAAGCGACTGAAATGATTTTCACAAAATTAAAAGTATCCATCCCCCAACACACAGCAACAATACTAGCTACCAAAGGCTGAACATAATTATACATACCGGCAACAGTCGGGCGTAGATTTTTTTGCCCGATGACTATCAACACATAACTAACAAAAGTACTCCCCACCACGATAAATACCAATGCTCCGATTTCAGTGTTTTGTAAACTCTTCCACTCCGTATGGAGCAAATCATTATAAGAGAAGGGTAAAGCACAAATAAAAGCATAGGTAAACATCCATTTCATAATGGTAATCAAGGAATATTTATTCACAAAATTTTTAAACAACACAAAATAAAGAGCATAACTAAATTGTGCCAACAGCACCAATAAATCTCCCCAGATATAATGATTTCCAGCCGCTTTAGCCTCCGAAACCTGATGGCTCCCTAAAATCAGCAACAACGCCCCGGTAGCTCCGACTGCAATCCCCAGTACTTTTTTTCCTGTTATCGGTTCTTTCAAATAAATCGCCGCTAAAACCATGGCGAGCAAAGGCATACTGGTGGTGATGATGGAAGCATCCACCGGAGAAGTCAGTCCTACCCCGAAAATAAAACATCCCTGATTAAAAACAATAGCCAGGAGAGATGCCCCCAACAATTTTAATAAATCTTTAGGAGCCACCCGTTCAGGTTTCTGAAAGAATGAAGCGATCCAAAACAGCACCATAGCCCCCGTAATCCTTAGATCAGTTACAACGAGAGGAGTAACCGCACCTCCTACCATCACAAATTTTGCCACGGGAGACATCAATCCCCACATCACATTAGCCCCCAACATCGAGCTATGGCCTTTCAATTTCATCAGATTCATATCGGAATAAATTAAATACAAAAAAGAACCGACTTCAGTCAGTTCTTTTGAGCGTAGCGCTAAGGGGAATCGAACCCCTGTTTTAAGAATGAGAATCTTACGTCCTAACCCCTAGACGATAGCGCCATTTCGAGTATTTTAAAAAAGCCTGCTTTTGCAGACTTTCCCCAGAGCTGTTAGTGAGATTTGAACTCACGACCTCTTCCTTACCAAGGAAGTGCTCTACCCCTGAGCTATAACAGCATTCACTTTTACTTTCGTTCAGGCTACCCTTATTTGAAAGCGGTACAAAGGTAGTGGTTTTACAGTAGAATACAAATTTTTTGTAGTATTTTTTTTAGATTTCGATCAGTTTTTATCAATAATTGAAATAAACTACTGAAAATCAATAATAAAATAAGGATAGTTTCCGGTATTCGTGTTCGGGTCCCCGAACACGAATACCGGAGACAGCTTTGCTTATCCTCCCTTAGCGTCTCGGAATATCGACCGAAGTTTCTTTTTGACCTTTAAGATGCTCAGAAAAGAAATCCACCAGCCGCCAATAGAAATATTCGTCCATATCTCCGAAACTATGACGTTGCCCCGGAAGAATCAGCATCTCGAAACGCTTATTAGCCCGGATCAAAGCATTCACAACACGGATCGTATTCGCATCATGGACATTATTATCGATATCACCATGTACAAGCATCAAATGACCTTTCAATTGCTTAACAATTTCGGGATTCGTAGCTATTTTATAAACAAAAGTAGTATCTCCTTTTTCCGAAACGACCTCTTTCACGCCATGATGTGTCTCGCTCCACCAACGGTTATAAATCCGGTTGTCGTGGTTCCCGGCACAGGATACCGCAGCTTTATAAAAATCGGGATATTGACAAATTGCAGCTGTAGACATAAAGCCACCTCCCGAATGACCGTGTATGCCGACTCTGTCGATATCTATAAACTTATGGCGGGCAGCCAATTGTTCGACGGCCACCTTATGATCGGCCAAAGGATAATCACGCATATTCCCATAACCATAATTATGATACCATTTGGAGCGGGAAGGATGTCCACCCCGCTGTCCTACTGAAATCACAATGAATCCGGCCTGAGCCAAACGATCCGTCCTTACACTCATCCGGGTAAAAGGGTAATATACAGCTTCAACCTGAGGGCCCGGATAAACATAATCGATAATGGGATATACCTTGGTCGAATCGAAATCGTAAGGTTTATACATCACCCCGTATAAATCCGTCACCCCATCGGCAGCCTTGACGACAAAAGGTTCCGGAAACCGATAACCGGCCGCTTTCAATTGCGAAAAATCACTCTCCTGGATAGTCATCACTTTATTCCCCTCCCGGTCTAACAGATCGGCACAGGGAATCGTATTCACCCTCGAATAATTATCCACAATGAAACGGGCATCGTCATCTATTTTTACTTTATGAAAATACTCCCCTTTTGTAATCCGTTTCAGTCCACTCCCATTTACATTCACTTTATACAACTGTTCATAATACGGATTTTCTCCCTCTTCCTTACCATTCCCCACAAAATAGATCGTCCGTGTAGCTTCATCCACTTTCAGCACCTGCTCCACATGCCAGGGGCCTTTCGTGATCCGGTTTTTAAGATTTCCCTGATCATCGTATAAATATAAATGAGCCCATCCGTCACGTTCACTCCAATGAATCAACTCCTTACCCTTATTCAAGACAGCCAAAGGCCGCGTTTCCTGATAAGTATTCATCCGCTCCTGAATAATCGGCACAATCGAATCCTGCCCGATCGTATAAGAGCAGATATCAATACGATGAAGGTCCCGGCTACTACGAACCAGAAAAAAACGGTCGTTATCTCCCAGCCAAACCGGTGATACATACTCCATGTCCCGCTGTTTCTGTTCTGCAGGTTTATAGGATAAACTCAAATTTTGATTTTTAAACGCCGCTACTTTTATTTCCTTACGAACATTATTCTGCATATCGAATACATAAAGATGCTCCTCAGGGGCTTCCATCTCTCCAGGCATCTGATATTTATAAGTTTCCAACGTAGGACGTGGCTGAGCGATAGAATTGATCACCCACAATTCCTTTACTGCCCGGTCGTCGGATACCGTTACCGCAAAGTGTCTGGAATCGGGAGACCAACATCCCGATACCCGCCGGCGTTTACCGTTGCAAAGCGTATCGGTATTCAACATACTGTAAGGAATGCCATAACCGAAATCCTTCACTCCGTCTTGTGTCAATTGAATCTCGAGAATCGTACTGTCCTTCTCGTTTTTCCGGGCTTTCTCATAATCTTCCCGACTCATCCGGAAAAGGTTACAATCCTTAGCATATATCACCGTCTGGCCATCGGGAGAAAAATTTCCCCATCCCAATTTTTTCGGTTCCTTTTCCTGTCCTTTCAGATGAGTAAGTTTACGGGAAGGATAATCATAAGAGAAATAAAAGACTTCTTTTTCTCCTTTCTTCTTGTCTTTCTCCTCTTTTTTCGGTTTCACTTCTTGCGAAGATTCCACCTCAAAAGTAAATGTCCGGCCATCTTCTTTTGCCTTGAGATTACGTACCGGCAGATGACGGGCCTCGAAAGGATCATGAACGATCTCTGTCAGCTGAGCAGCCAGTTCATCCCGGTCGAACAGCAGATTTTTGGTACGCGCAGCCAGATCGACCACATACCAAAAAGTTCCTTCACTCGTTTTATACTCGAACCAGAAACGATTTCCTTTCTGAAACCAATGCGGATCGACCAAAGTAGAAAACAACATATTCTTCAGCTTATCTCCGGTAAACTTTTCTGCCTGCAAATATTCAGGTAACCTCTCTTGCGAAAATACCTTACCGGCACAACAGAGGCCGATAAATAAAATAATAATAATCCGATTTTTTTTCATATAATAACCATTTCAACGTTGTGTACAAAAATACACATTTTTAGGGATTCCGGGACGGACCTTTCGTATGGTTTTTAAAAACCGGACGAAAGGTCCGTCCCGGAATCCCTAAGGAAGTTCCCGAGCAAGATAAGGAGCAGTAACGGAATTTGTGGATTCCAGTAAAGCTGAAGGAGTTCCGGCAAAAAGTTTTTCCCCTCCCATCAGCCCTCCCCCCGGCCCCAATTCGATCACATAATCCGCAGCTTTTAAGACATCCAGGTTATGTTCGATGAGATAGATTGTATTTCCCTGATCGACCATCGTATCGAAAAGCCGGAGAATATGGTGGATATCTTTCACATGGAGCCCATCGGTGGGTTCGTCTAAAATGAAAACCTTACCTTTACTATCCAGGTATGAAGCCAATTTGACCCGTTGCAGTTCACCTCCGGAAAGGGTAGAGAGGGATTGATTCAAGTGGAGATAACCGAGCCCGACTTGCATCAAAGGCCTGAGTTTTTGTTCTATACTACTACCTTCAAATCGAAGGGAAGCTTTACGTACCGTCAAGTCCATCGTTTCTGCTATATTAAAGCCATCGACCCGATATTGCAGAACTTCCTTCGAATAACGCAAACCTCCGCAGGCCTCACATACCGTCTCGATCGAATCCATAAACGCCATGTCGGAAACAATGACCCCTTTTCCATTACAAAGTGGACATCCCCCCTTTCCGTTAAACGAAAACATACTCAGGCTAGTTCCACACCGGCGGGTAAAGAGTTTTCGGATATCGTCAGCTACACCGAGATAAGTTGCAGGAGTAGAACGCAAGCTGATCCCGATACTCTTTTGACTGATATAGACCACTTCTTCCGGGTAATTCTCCCGGAAACATTGCATCAGAGAACTTTTTCCCGATCCGGCAACTCCGGCTACAACTGTCAGTATCCCTAAAGGGAATCGGATAGTCAGGTCCTTCAAATTATGCATCCGGGCATGCTCTACGGTAAACCAGGCAGTAGGTTTCCTGAACTGAGCTTTAAGGGGCGTTTTTCCGGCTATCATTTGTCCGGTCAGGGTATTACTCCGGAGGAGGCCCGGATAATCTCCTTCATACAAAATATAGCCTCCTTCAACTCCCGAGCCTGGTCCAAGATCGACAA
>NZ_LARE01000087.1:0-9698 GCF_000980245.1 Odoribacter sp. N15.MGS-14 | reverse complement strand
ACCCTGAAGCCGTCCGAAAAACCGACGATATTGGTGGCGGAAGATACGGAGAGTAATTTTTATCTGATTTCCACATTGTTGAAAAAAGATTATACAATACTTCGGGCCCGTACCGGTTTAGAAGCAGTGAACCTGTACCGTCTGAATCACCCTGAGCTCATCCTGATGGATATGCGTATGCCCGAAATGAACGGTTGGGAAGCAACCCGTATCATCCGGGAACAGGACCCGCAGATCCCGATCGTCGCCCTGACGGCTTTTGCCTTCGACAGCGACAAAAGCAAAACCCTGGAAGCCGGTTGTAATGCCTGTCTTTCCAAACCCATCGCTTCACTTTTGCTGAAACAAACGATCCGTGAGTTATTAGAGTAGTCGGTCCCAGGTGCCTTCGGCACAGATGGCTACCCCTTTTTCAAGAAGACATACGGGACGATAAGAGAGCTTTGCCTTCCTTAAGCCGGAGATCCCAAGATCTTCTTCGCGGTTCAGGTATTTGAATTGCACGGGTAAACGGGAAGCAAATTCCTGATTAATGGTATTATAAGCCCCTTCGTAACCGGCCAAGGCTTTTTCGGCATGAATACAAAAGGTGTTCCGGTTCACAGGCATACCGAAGGTAAAGGCGATAATCTTTCCTGCCACCCAGATGACACCTCCGGTAAGTCCCAACCGGTTAAAATGCTGCATACCATATATCAAAGCCTGACGTTCGTAACCCAACCCCTCGTCTTCCTGGCAACGCCGGTCTTCACACCATTCGTCGTACATATGCAAACAATCGGGAATCATCTCTTCGGTCATAGGTGTATACCGGAAATCATAACTTTTGCGGAATTTATTCACATGGTTGCGTTTTGTCTGGAAATCTTTACCACGCAAATCGGCCAAATCGGTTCGCAGATATAGATAATCGAAATGATCCCGGTCGGTACGGTATTCGAACACGTCCGGGAATTCTTTTTCCAACTGTGGCTGCATATCGGACACAATACCGTATAGATACAGAGGTATGTCTTCTTCTTTTGCCTGGCGTGCTAAAAGCCGGATCACCTCTTTGCCGGCACTTTCTCCTCCCGGCAAGGTATACACCACCCGGTTTTCCGGGAAACAAAACCGGAATACCAGTTGGTCCCGGAGGATAGCATAACTACTGCAAGTCAGAAACTGCCAGCAACAAAGATTGGCAAAAGAAAGATTATTGTCCTGCCGGTCAGCGGACCAAAGAAATGAGGTCAATAATTCACGATCCTCCAATACCACCGATTTAAAATCAATCATAGCCGTTTTTTCCCTATATACGGGAAGAACCGGAGAGAGTTTCAGCCTGCAATTAAGCTATCGTCTGCAGGCCATGGGTTTTCTTCAGATACCAGCGTAATGTCAGAATAGCAGCTATAAAAGCCAATGTATCGGCTAGCGGCATACTTCCCCAAACTCCGTAAATATCCAAACCGGCCATATGGGGCAGCGTATAAAGCAAGGGGATTAAGAATAGTAACTGCCGGGCCAAAGACAAAAGAATAGAAATCTTTGCTTTCCCGATAGACTGGAAAAAATTAGTTATCACAATCTGTGCCCCTACCATCGGGAAAGACAAGATGGTGATACGCAGGCCGACTTCCGCTAATTTATTCAGTTCCGCATCGTCCGAAAACATCGCCACGATATGCCCGGGCAACAGCTCACTGCACACCCAACCTAATCCCATAATGGTCACAGCTATCCGGATCACTTTCTTCAACGTTTTCTGAACCCGTTCAAAATGCCTCGCACCGAAATTATATCCGACGACCGGTTGCATTCCTTGCGTCAATCCGATCACCACCATTACAAATAAAGTAGCCACCCGGTTGACAATGCCATAAGCACCGATGGCCAAATCTCCTCCATAAATCTTGAAGTTATGATTCAGAACGATCACTATCCCACTGGCACACACATTCAGGAGAAAGGGAGCCATTCCGATCGAGAAAATACTCATGATGACATGTTTTCTCAAGTGGTAAAACCCTCTTCGAAAATGGATGTAGCTGGAACTATGTAGAAAATGGTTCAACACCCATGCCAGCCCTCCCATCTGCGCCAGGATCGTAGCCGTCGCAGCTCCCCGGATTCCCCAATCGAGGTGGAAGATAAAAATCGGAGCCAGAATGATGTTTACTCCTACCGTCAGCAGGGACGATAACATCGCTTTTTTAGGATACCCCGTTGCACGCATCACATTGTTCAAACCGATAAATAAAAAAGAAACAGGATTTCCCAATAGCAACACCTGCATAAAATCGCGGGCATAGGGTAAGGTGGAAGTACTTGCTCCGAAAAAAATCAATATTTCATCCAGGAAATAATAGGTGATTCCTCCGAAACATATCCCTGTCAGGATACATAATATCAAAACATTATGCAACACTTCGGTCGCCTTCAGATCATCCTTCTGTCCCAAGTAAATAGAACTGATCGCAGCGCCACCGACACCGATGAGTGTACTGAAAGCGATAATCAGATTCATCAGCGGAAAAGTCAGGGCCAGTCCCGAAATAGCCAGAGGTCCCACTCCATGTCCGATAAAAATACTGTCTACGATATTGTACACAGACGTAACGGTCATCGCAATGATAGCAGGTATCGAATATTGTATCAACAACTTGCCGATGGATTCCGTTTCAAGTACATGAGGATTTTTTGTCTGTGTCATAGAGCGTTATTTAGTCGGGGATTAAAATTTCAATTTTTTTTCTATTTCCCCGGTTACTTTATAATATTTCCAGGTTCCTGTGCGTCGTCCTTTCTTATATTTTCCTTCTCCGAAGAGATGGCCGGTAGAATAATAGAAACGGGCCTCACCGTGCCTCAGCCCCCTATTATACTCCAACTCGGTTTTCAAAGTTCCATCGGAAAAAAATTCTTTATAAGCCGTAATCTTACCATTATCGTATGTCACCTGTACAGCAACTACCCCATCCGGATAGAAAAAACGGGATTCTCCCTGCAGCTTACCTTCCCGGTAGAGCAACTGCGCGACAACCTGCCCCTGCCGATCGGTAATCTTCCAAATGCCTTCCGGGTCACCGTTACTTAGTTTGCCGGCATAGTCCAGTTGCTCAGTCCGATAAGCATAATCTCCCCGGGTACTCACGGCGATGCTATCGGGAATCACCACATGATAATACCCGGACTCGATCAAGTCGGCCTGTTTTTCGAGTGACCGACTGAGTTCGCGGATCTCGTAATCCCGGGCAGCATCGACATTGTGAATAGCCACCAAATGCGTTTCATACCCACTTCCAGCATTGGTCAAAGTGAAACCGATGGCCTCGAAACTCTGAAAAGCCCCCTTATTCTTTACAAATTCAGCACGATCTTCCGGTGGCAAAGAACGAAAGAGATATTCGTAGGTCTCGGGCGAACTAACATATCCGTATATATTACTCCGGTTACCCAATTCACTCATCAGATCATTGTATTTTTCGTCCTGAACGAGGGTATTCCCCAAGGAATAATCTTTTATCATAGCAGCCAGGGTAGACGACGAATTACTGAATACCACATAATCGCCGATAAAGGTATAGTAGGGCTTGTCGAACTTACTGAACCATTTCCCCAGAAACATATTGAAAAAACCTTTCAGGCTGAGATAACCGATTGTATGTCCGTTATAATCGATATTCCGAAAACGCACAGGGGTCTTCCGCCCGATTTGTTCGGCCAGATAAGCCAGCTGATCTTTAGCCAGATCGATATCTTTGGCCCGGATGGCCAGTATCAGGTTATCCAGCCGGTTTTCCTGATCGACTGCCGGTTTGACAATCGCTATTTCATTCCCCATCCACGAAGTGAACAATCCGGCCAGATCCAATCCCAGAAATTTATTCAAGCGGGTTACGGTCTTTTCATATCCCTGAAATTCTTTCAGGTTATTTACCTTATAATCTTCCAGCAATATATTCTCAAGCTCTTCGAACGAACTGTAACATACCGATACGTATGCCGCCACATGATTACCGATAATCTCTCTGACCGACGATTTATTACCCTCCACCAGATTTAAAGCACTCCATAGTGAAAAGTTATGCCTGCTGGGATAGGTTTTCCCCGAAAAGGCAAGCGCTTTATCCTGCAGTTGCAAAGCTAACGCTGTCGTCTCGAAAGCAGAAGAATCGGCATTGGTGGCAGCTTCACCCCAAAGCATCTTCATCCATTTTTCGAACCGGGTATGTTCGAGTTCCAGACGGATATCCCCGGTATTGCTTTGTTCCTGGAAAGCCGGATGTCGCCCACAAGTCTTCCAGGCCCGGGTGACTAATTTTTCAGAAAAGGAGATAAACAACAGATTGGCTTTAATCGCATAATATAATTTCAGCTCCCCGATCCTGATCCCGGTAACGTCTCCCTTCCTGCTCATTTGTCCGTCGCCCAGCACCCCTCCCACCAAGCCGTCGAATGCCTGGATAACATTCAGTTTCCCAAGATCGCAGACATACAATAAGTCATAATCGGTTGCAGAAACCAAATGGCAGGACACCGCAAAAGGGCGGTCTGTCAGTAATTTTCTCAATCCGGGATATACCTCGCTCAACGAATCGGCCAGATTCAGATTGGCATGATATTCTTCGAAGTAAGGATATGCTTTCAGAGATGCCCAAATCCGATTCCGGTATAATTTGTCACGTATTCGATTAAAAGAAGGGGTCTCGACAATAAATACCGCATCTTCAGGAATCCCTTCCCTGACGCGATACATACCGGATTGACGGAAAACCAGATACCAAATTCCGCCTGCCGCCAAAAAAAGCAAGAGTACCAAAAACACCAGACGCCTTTTCATAAAATAACGAATAGATAGATTCAGACGAAAATACACAATTTTCTGCTATCTTTGCCGGTCCGATCTTTAAAAATACGCCTGGTTTTATATAAACAGAATCCATATGCGTTTTACAAATCGTCAAATCTTAAAAATTGCAGGTCCGATACTCGTCAGTGTCCTTATGGAACATCTGATCGGAATGACAGATACCGCTTTTTTGGGAAGAGTCGGAGAAGTAGAACTGGGAGCTTCAGCCCTGGCAGGAGTGTATTATCTGGCCATTTTCATGCTGGGTTTCGGTTTCAGTACAGGGGTACAGATTATGATCGGCCGGCGAAACGGAGAAGGAAATTATACGGCGATCGGCGAGCTGTTCAACCAGGGATTCGTATTCCAATTTCTTCTGGCTACTTTTATCTTTTTTGCTACCCGTTTCGGCTCTCCTTTGCTACTCCGGCATCTGATCGACTCGCCACAGGTATACGAAGCTACTTTAGAGTATATGAACCGGAGAATTTTCGGTTTGTTCTTTTCGTTTACGGCGTTGATGTTTCGTGCCTTTTATGTCGGAATTGCCGATACGCGGACACTAACCGCCAACTCCCTGGTGATGGTCGGTACGAATGTTGTGCTCAACTATATCCTGATATTCGGTAAACTGGGTTTTCCTGCTTTAGGAATTGCAGGGGCAGCGATTGCTTCCGTCCTTGCAGAAGTCACGTCGTTGCTCTTTTTTATCGTATACACCGGCTTGAAGATCGACCGGCAGAAATATCGTCTTTACCGTTTCCACCGCATAGAAATCCACTTACTCAAACGAATTTTGGGTATTTCGATCTGGACAATGGTGCAGGCATTTATTTCTATCAGCACCTGGTTTTTATTTTTTATCGCTGTCGAACACCTCGGAGAACGGCCTTTAGCCATTACCAATGTGTTAAGGAATATCTCCTCCCTTTTCTTTATTATCGTCAGTGCTTTCGCCACTACCGCCAGTTCATTGGTAAGTAACCTGATGGGGTCCGGAGATTCCGGCAGGGTAATGGATACGTTCAAAAAAGTGTCCCGGTTATGCTATGTTTTTATCCTCCCTCTGATATTCGTGATGGCCTTATTTCCCAACAGCGTTATGCGGATCTATACGGATAACTCCGCTCTTATCCAAAGCGCGGTACCGGCCTATTATGTGATGATCTTCGTCTATCTGGTCAGTGTACCGGCTAATATTTTATTCAATACCGTATCCGGAACAGGAAATACCCGGTCGGCACTTTTTATCGAACTGATCGCTTTGGTAGTATATGTCCTGTCGGTGATCTATCTGGTAATCTATCTAAAAGCCGATGTCGCCACCTGCTGGACAACCGAATACATTTATCTGGCTTGTATGTTTTCATTAACCTGTTGGTATATGAAAAAGGGAAACTGGAAAAATAAAAAAATCTGACCCGGTATCGGTTTACATTGGAAATTTACATGAATTTATCGTGCCGACGACGGAACATACTTTTAAAGACTTGCCATCCCACTTCTCCCATCCAGCGGTAAAGGATTGGTTTTCCCAATTGCCAAGCCATATTGAGCCACGGATTACCCGCAAGGCCGAAGCCACCCTGTTTTTCACCATTATTCCTCCGGTGTGGCATAAAGACAGCTGAAATTTCCGACCACATCAACCGTCCGGCATGAGAGCGGATATATTGCCAGTCAGCGGAAATTTTCTCTTCCGTTTCCTGACACAGCCGTCGGATCTCCCTCTTCTCCAGGATAACCTGGCCGAGAGGAGTTTGGGGATTGATCTTTGTCGTCTTCATCGTCATTCGCTTGCAAAGCTTCGATAACAGTATTCATTAACCTGATCCGGATTCCATCTTTCATTCCCCAGACTATCAAAGTGAACAATAGATAAATACCTCCGACAATCAGAAAACCGAGTGCCGGACTATCCAATAATTCCCCCAGATAGCATCCCAAGGCGACAAACAGAAACAGAACCGTAAAAAAAGACAGTAACAACAAGATAAGGCTATGTGAGAGAACTGCGAGTACAATAGCAGTCCTCTCGATAGCCATTAATTTCAGTAGACGGAGTTTCAACCTAGCATAAGTTGAAATATCTTCCTTCAATTCAGTAAATATTTTCTCTGCAGCATTCTCCATCACCTCCCTGATCAGTTAGCCGACTTTTCAGAGTTCTTTACCCGATCTTTCAGATCATTCACGTCTTTCCGGTAATTTTCAGCATATTGGGCTTGCTTTTGTTCATCAGCCTCAGCCCTGTTGTCCATCGTTTGCCGGAAATCATTTGCTTTCTGAGAAAGGTTGTCGGCAGTAGCACTAGCTTTATTACCGGCAGCCTCAGCCCACTCTTCGGCTTTATCCCCGGCTTTGCCAGCCCATTGTTGTGCTTTATCGCCCACCTCTTCGGACCATTCTCCGGCCTTATCGGCAAACTTCGAACCGGCATGTTCAGCTTTTGCTTTTACTTTTGAGAATACCGACCTGGCACCATCTTTGATTCCATGTCCCACTTCCCGCAGATCTTCCTCCAGTTTCCGGCGATGTTCACCTGTCATCAGATAACCGACAGCGGCTCCGACAAGTGCTCCAATCCCCAAGCCTAATAACAGTTTTGAATTCTCGCTTTTCATAATCTTTCGTTTTTATCGTATTGTATATACTCAACGAAAGGAGAAAGCAAAAAGTTTGGTTTTTAAATAAACTTAAAGCAAATTTCAAGACAACAACTCTAAAATCTTTTCCGGTTGACTAAAATCAGGAATGACAGCCGAAACCTTATCGCAAATAGCTTTTTCAGGATTCGTCGTGGCCACCCCGATCACCCGCATCCCGGCAGCCGTACCTGCTTGTATCCCGGAAAAGGAATCCTCGAAAACAACACATTCCCCGGGCTTTACCTGTAAATCCCGGGCAGCCAGTAAATAACACATCGGATCGGGTTTGCCGGCCGTTATCCGGTCGGCCGTTACCATCGTGTCGAAAACCGTCTCTAAGCCCAGGAGCTTTAAAGCACGCTCCATTTTAATCCGATAAGAACTGGTTACCAACCCCACCCGAAAACCTTTAGCTTTAAGCATATGCAAAAACTGAACAGCCCCCTTTACTTCCGGAAAATCCATCGTTTCTTCGTATTCCTCACAAGCCCGGGTGATTTTCTCATGTTCTTCGGAAGAATAATCCGAAAAATAGAGTTTATAAATCCGTTGCAAAGTCGTCCCTTTTATTTTTGCCGAAAAATCCGGAATACCGATATGATATTTCTCCGCTATTTGTCCCCAGAAAATGTCATAGAGCGGCTCCGTATCCGCCACTACACCATCGAAATCAAATAATACCGTCGTTATGCTCATGATTTAGAGTTGCTGAGTTATTGAGTTACTGAGTTATTGAGTTTACAGAGCGTAAAATTAATTATTTTAGGTATTCATATACATGTTTACACTAAATGTAGGTTTATTTTTTTTTCTATTCCGATTCCGGGTTTTATACCGTCAGACCGGTTCGCCTGGAACGGTCCGGTAAGGCTTTCCTTCACTGACCGGCGGAACTCCTCACTACGTTCGTCAGACACCACCGGCCGGACGTTCGGAAAACCTAACCGGACACTCGTTCCAGCTCCAATGGTCGACAATTCCGATCACCGGAGACGAATTGGTAACGAAATAAACCTACGTTTGCAGGTGTAAATTAGGTATATAACCACCTCATTTTCAATAAAAAGATCGTATATTCCTTTGTTTCTCAAGTTGTTTTTGAACTTTATTTGGAAAATAGCGCTTATTTATCGGGTAATTCGGCAAAACTAATCTCCGATTAGTTATAAAGATCCATCATGCTTGAAGACAAAATAAATTGGATTTCCGGCTATTGGGAACAGAACAACCGGAAATCCAACTTATTTATCTTTCATCAATATCCTCTGCGTGTCAACTCTTCCCAAATCTTAGCGGGATTCATCCGCCCGTGTCCGTATACCTCGTCACATCCGGGTGAACCTAAGTCGTCGGCCGTAGAAAAGATCAGCTGAGCGATATCGTTGTTCGTGTAATGAGGCGCACGCCGCTTGATTTCAGCAGCAATCTTCACGACATAAGGCGTGGAAAAACTGGTACCGTCTATTTTAGCATCCATCATATTGAACGCATAATAGGTACATATCCAGCGTTCTTTCAGGATCGGTCCGGGTTTATTTCCGTAACCGTCGTCTCTTCCGACAACAATCCAATCGTTGAAATGTCCGTTGTCACCGACATTCTGCACGACATAAGCAGCCCCCACATCCCCGGGTTTATAGAAAGCCATTTGCCCGGCCGTAAAAGGCCCTTCGGGATTCCAACCGAAATGAGGCAGGATATGATCTTCCCAGCTCAAACCACCCAATTCGAGACACAGGTCCCAGGCTTCCTGGGTAAACGTATTACTTCCGTTCCCTGCACTGGTGATGACCAGTGGGAATTTCGGAAATTTTACCCGATCTTCGAACTGCTCCAGATTCCGTCTGGCAGCATCGAGGCTGAAAACCGAAGTACTGGCATTTACAATATCACAAGATACCTGATTGGGGTTGAAATCATCATAGTTTTCTGTAATATGCAATTTTATATCGGCATGAGTCGGAAAGAAATTCTGTTTAAGGTTCTGTTTATCTTCATCGCTAATCACCCAGGGCCAGGCTTCATTGCGCAACACGTACAGGATATTCTGTCCATGTTCTTCTGCATCGATCACCAACACATTCACTTCTACACCCGGATCGTTTTCGGGCATTCCGGGATAAGCGGCATACTCCATTCCCGGTACCCATTCTTCGGAACCACTGTTATCTGGAATACTGATATTCATATCGTTATCGGGCAAATCAGGCGGAATC
>NZ_LARE01000085.1:0-9792 GCF_000980245.1 Odoribacter sp. N15.MGS-14 | reverse complement strand
CTGATGCTGACGCGCGGGTAAAAGAAATGTATAACGATTATGGCCTTTGGGGGAGAATGGATTTCACAGATTGGCATGAAGTGACCAATGCTTATTTGTATGAAGATGTTAATAACCGTATGGGAGCTACAATGATCGATGATACTTGTCGTGAAAATGCGATTATTTTTTCTCAGACCTTATTGAGCAATGTTTCCAAAGAGTTTGCAAAAGCTTATTTCCCGTTGGAATTATTTTTTGTAAAAACCTATAATGGTAGTTGGTGGGCGGCTGATTATGCACAATTAGGAAGAAGTCGGTTTGTACTGTGTTGGCCGAACCAAATGGAGGGAGCTTTGCCTGTCACTAAAGAGGCTAACCCGGATTATTATTATCAGGATTCTCTGATTTCGGGTTTGATTTGGAAAAATTTCGGGACAATGATCGCTCAGCGTTTCGATGAACCGATCAAAGAATTTGTATTGGCTGGAAAAGCTTATGATAATGGGGAAGCTTATGATAATATCAGAGAGCAATATCAAAAAGACGGTGATGAAGAAAAATATGATAAAGCAATCGATGAATTATGTAAAAACGGAGGATTCCTGTCTGGAGCCGGTTCTGGAAAATTTACAACAGATTTTGGAGATTGGCTTAGTCTTTTAGTTATGGAATCTTATGATAACATCAAAAAGGATTATTTAGACAACAGTATAGCCAGAACTGCTAAATATAAAGTTATTGTCGAATTCTTTAAAAAATATAATTGGGATATACAGGCAGCTGGAAATAAATTCCGTCAGAAATACAATGAGTACAAAGCAACTTTACCTCCTCCTGTAGAAGATGATGAGGAAGAATAATAAATAATTTATTATTACATTGAATGATCTTCCTCCTCTATTATTTGAAGGAAGATCATTCCCTAAACCAAATGGATTATGAAAAGTACAATTCAGAAATTAAGATCGATGATTAGTGTCATTGCTATTTCTTTAATTTTAAGTTCTTTTACCACGAGTACAGCAAGAGTTGAGACTTCGTTCGGAACCACTATTATGGGTGTCCCGTCAGGGAGTAAAACTTTTACTTTTTGGGGAAATAATTATATTAGTGTGTCGATAGGGAATAATAGTTCTATTCCGGTTATTGCATTCTATGAATGTTTACAATTGCAAAAGGGTGAAGAGTATATTGTTTTACCTCCTTATCAGCATACGATGGGAACTCCATTTTATGTTGACGTTCCCGAGCATGAATTGCCTTTTCTGTGGGTTTTTAAATTTGATGCCTCATATTATGAACGAGAGGGTAATATAAATGTAGGTTTTGTCGCGACATGGGCACCGTATTGACTTTTTTGTCTCTAATAGAATTGATTGATACGTTTTAATCTATTTTTATAAAATGTCGGGAAATTATTTAGGATATCTACTTGGTTTTGTTTTGTTTGTATCGTGTTCGCATGAGCAGGATAAGAAGCAAAGGACTAGTTCGATCAATTTACGCCAACAATACGTCAAAACAAACAAGTTTTTAGACGTCGATATGTCGAAATTTCTTCCGGGGACTCAAACTCAAGCTTCGGTAACTGCCGAAGATTCGGCTCAGATGTTTGTGGCTTTGTATCGTTTTTATAGTCATGTGAAAGTGGTGGACGATGCCTACGTGTGTGATTTGACAAATGCGCAGGAGATTCAGGTTTCTGAAAGGGTTTTCAGATCTTTATCGGAGAATTTGCAGAAGACGAATCTGCAAATTCAACGGTTGAAAGAACAAGGCAAAAAAGTAACTATTTCTGAAATAACTCCCGAATACCTGAATTCCCTTTTAGAAAATAAGTGAAATCAGATAGACTGGTTTCACTTATTTATTTTGTCGGATATCTATATTGCTGTTAGCAAGTTTGTACTTGATTTTAGAGTGGAAGGTCCTATTCTGATTTACTTTTCAGTCCGCTTCGTTCCAGCAATGCGTCGATGGTCGGTTCCTGGCCCCGGAAGCGTTTATAAAGTATCATCGGGTGTTCGGAACCGCCTTTTTCCAGGATATTTTTCCGGAAAGATTCGGCGGTAGCCTGGTCGTAAATACCTTGTTGTTTGAAAACCGAGAAAGCATCTGCATCCAACACTTCCGCCCATTTATAGCTGTAGTAGCCGGCAGCATAACCTCCTCCGAAGATATGGCCGAAACCGGTAGAAAAACAGCTGCTGTCTACGGGCGGAAAGGATTCGGTCGGAGCCATTGCCTGATTTTCGAATGCCTGGATAGAACCGTTGACAGGAGAGGTGACCGAATGCCAGGCCATGTCGACCAGGCCGAAACTCAATTGGCGGTCGTTTTGGTAACCACTCTGGAAGTTGGCTGCTTCGTGGATCTTAGTGATATATTCCTGGGGAATTTTCTCTCCGGTCTGGTAATGTACGGCCCAGGTATCCAGCCACTCTTTTTCAAGTGCCCAATTTTCCATAATCTGAGAAGGTAACTCGACAAAATCCCGGTAGACATTGGTCCCTCCGGTAGAATTATAAGTACATTGGGATAACATCCCGTGAAGGGAGTGTCCGAACTCGTGCAGGAAAGTGGTCACTTCGTCGAAGGTCAGTAGGGAAGGTTTGCTGGCTGTCGGTTTGGTAAAGTTCATCACCAGAGAAACCAGCGGCCGTACGTCCTGCCCGTCTTTTTTATGCTGGCCTCTGAATTCGGTCATCCAGGCACCACCGCCTTTGCTTTCGCGTGGGAAAAAGTCCGTATAGAGAACGGCAAGAAAACGGCCGTCCCGGTCGTATACTTCGAAGGTTTTTACATCTTCATGGTATTTGGCGATATTGTCCACTTCTTTAAAAGTAAGGCCATACAATTTGTTGGCTAATCCGAATACCCCCTGCTGTACATTTTCCAGTTTAAAATAGGGTTTTAGCATTTCGTCGTCGAGCGCGTATTTTTCCTGTTTTAATTTATTGGAATAATAGGCCCAATCCCAGCGTTGTAATTCGCCTTTAAATCCCTGACGCCGGGCAAATTCTTCTACTTCCTGTTTTTCGGCCAGGGCATGAGGATGAGAAGCGGCCAGCAGCTGACCGAGGAAGGTATTCACCATCTCCGTGTTTTGGGCCATACGGTCGGTGAGTACGTATTCGGCATAGGTCGGATAGCCCAATAGTTGTGCTTTTTCCAGACGGAGAGCAACCATTTTCCGGATCACCTCTTTGTTGTCGTATTGGTTATCCCGGTTTCCCCTCGAAGCATAAGCCCGGTACATTTTTTCACGCAATTCCCGCTTGTCGGCATATTTCATAAAAGGAATGTAACTGGGGGCATGCAAAGTGAACAGCCAGCCTTCCAATTCTTTTTCTTTTGCCGTCATCGCAGCCATTTCGACCGCTCCTTCAGGAAGACCTGCCAGATCTTTTTCGTCGGTAATGTGGAGGGTGAATCCGTTGGTTTCGGCCAGGGTATTTTCGTCGAATTTTAATCCCAGCTGAGATAGCTCCATAGCTATTTCCTGAAATCTTTTCTGGGCTGCGTTTTCCAGATTAGCTCCTCCTTTAATAAAGGATTTCCACGTATCTTCCAGAAGAGTAGATTGTTCCGGTGTCAGACTTTGCCGGTCCCGGGATTCGTATACTTTTTTCACCCGTGCAAAAAGTTCCGGATTCATGTATACACTGTTTCCGTATTCAGTCAGTTTCGGTGAAATCCGTTGGGCGATCTGTTGCATTTCTTCGTTGGTACAGGCGGAGTTTAGATTGAAAAAAATCGAAGAAATCGTACTCAGTTTTTCTCCGGCCTGATCGAGCGCTACGATGGTATTTTCAAAGTCCGGAGCTTCTGCCGAAGTTGAAATTGCTTTAATTTCTTGCTTGGCTTCCTCGATGGCCCGGTCGAAAGCCGGTTCATAATGCCGGATTTCGATACGGTCGAAAGGAGGGGTTTGATGAGGGGTAGTGAAATGCTCCAACAAAGGATTGCCGGCCTGCTTTTCGCTACACGAAGTTATCGATAAGATAAGTGTCGTCATACAAATTATTGTTTTCATTTATATTTCTGTTTTGTTTACGGCAAAAATAGAAATTAATCTTCAAAATCTATACTAAGTTTATATTATTGGGAAAATAAAGCGGAAACAATGGCTTTGCTATAAATTATACCAGAATCGGGCTTTACACTAGTTTTAAAATTATAAATTGTAGTTAAAATTATATATATTTGTCCATCATTTATGTCCGGCATGTTGTCAGATTCAAAGATATTGCAAACACTTCGGGAAAAAGAACCGCTCGGTATGGATGCCTTGTTCGAAAGGTATTACAGACCCTTAGTGGTATTTGCCGAATCGTATTTGCATGATTTGCAGAGTGCAGAAGATTTGGTACAGGAACAAATGGTAAAGTTATGGTCGAAGCAGACCTTTGCCGGTATCGTTCCCGAGGCATTGGGTACTTTTTTGTTTACCGTAGTGAAAAATGCCTGTATCAACTGGCTCGAGAAGAAGAGATTGCCTGTAAAAAGCCTGGATCTTCTTCATTATCAGATCGCTTTGGAAGAGGCCGAACGTTTGGACGATTCCGCAGTGGAACTGATCCGGGGAGCCTTGGAAAAATTACCTGATAAAACCCGTCTCGTGGTTACGGTGGTTATGTTGCAGGAGAAGATGTATAAAGAGGCGGCCGAGGAATTGGGGGTGTCGGTAAATACAGTAAAGACTTTATTGAAGCAAGGCATGCGGGAATTGAGAGAACTGTTGAAAGATAAGCAAGAATTAATATTTTATTTTTATCTTCTGCGTGCTGAATGTAGAGAACAGAATCCAATATATGATCACCTTTAATTCGAATGTTATGATAAGAAATCTTTTTCTGTTAGTCGTGTTTTTAGGTTGTGTTAGTTTGCGGCATGTAGAGGCTGCCATCGATATCATACCTAAGCCGGTGAAATTAGTAGAAACCGATGGCCGGTTCGATATCACTTCCGCCTGTTCCATTGTGGTGAATGACGATTTGAAAACTTGTGGGGAGTTGTTGGCAGATTATCTTCAACCGGCTATGGGGTATCGTTTAGCAGTGAGTAGTAAAGCGGAGAAAAGCAAGCCGGCTATCCGTTTAAGCCTCGATAAGAGCTTGAAGAAATTATCTGAAGAAGCCTATCGGTTGGAAGTTACCGGGCAGGGGGTGCGTATACAGGGGGCTTCGGAGAAAGGAATATTCTATGGTATCCAGACGTTGTTGCAATTGCTTCCTGTCGAAATCTTTCAGACTGAAGTACAACCGGTAAGCTGGACCGTTCCCGGAGTGCAAATCGAAGATTATCCCCGGTTCGGATGGCGTGGATTTTCACTGGATGTATGCCGTCAGGTTTATTCGGTAGATTTTATTAAAAACTGTATCGATTGGCTGGCTATGCACAAGATGAACGTCTTTCACTGGCATTTGACGGATGATGAGGGATGGCGGATAGAGATTAAAAAATATCCGGAGCTGACCCGTACCGGTGCATGGAGGGGACCGAACGAAAAGTTACAGCCTACTTTTTGTTCGGGATACTACCGTTATGGCGGTTTCTATACGCAGGAACAGATCCGGGAAGTGGTCGGTTATGCTGCTAAACGGCAGGTGATGATTATGCCGGAAATCGAAGTGCCGGGACACAGCCGGGCGGTAGCTGCTGCTTATCCTGAAATTCTTTGTGATTATATAGATCCCGGGAAGCACGAGTTGTCGCAGAATTCCTGGTGTGCTGCCAATGAACGGGGATACGAAATCCTGGGGGATATCCTGAAAGAAGTAGCAGGCTTGTTTCCTTGTCCATATATCCATATCGGAGGGGATGAAGTGGAGATGGAGTATTGGGAAAACTGTCGCCGGTGTACCGGATTGATGAAAGAGAAGCATTTTAAGAAACCTGCCGAGGTACAGAATTATTTTATCCACCGGGTAGCGGAATTAGTCGAAGCTGCAGGGAAGAAAATGGGAGGCTGGAGTGAGATTATGGACGGAGGAGAACTGCCGTCGGGTACGGTAGTCTTCTCGTGGATCGGACTGGACCATGGTATCGCTGCTGCCCGGAAAGGATTACCGGTGGTGATGATGCCTGGGGAATACTGTTATTTCGATATGGGACAGACCCCGCTGGAACGCGGACATTATTGGGCAGGAATGGTGCCTACAGAGAAAGCATATGCTTTTAATCCCTTGATTCCCGATAGCCTGAAACCGGCTGAAAGAAAAAATGTGCTGGGGGTAGAAGGGGCGATCTGGTCGGAAATGATGGATCGTCCGGCCTGGCATTGTGAATATCAGATGTTCCCGCGTTTGTGCGTTACGGCAGAAATCGGATGGACACCCCAGGAGCAAAGAGAATGGACCGATTTCAAGGGACGTCTGGATAGGAGTCATTATATGCGCTTGTATCAGAAAGGCATTCGTTTTCGGGTACCTTTCCCGGAAGTTACTTATCAGAACGGGGTATTGACCGCAGCGGCTCCTTACTCTGGGGCAGTGATTCGTTACACGGCCGATGGTAACGAACCAACCTGTTTCTCTCCGTTGTATACCGGTGAGATAAAGACAGAACAACCTGAAAACTATCGGTTTAAGACATTTTTTACGCCGCATTGGGGAAGTATTGCTGTCGGTATCGAAAAGTACTTGCATCCGGAGATGAAGGTGACAACGACTATCGACGCTCATCCGAAATGTCCGGCCCAGTTGCTGGCGGATGGAAACGAAAAAACTTTTTTCAGGAGTAACCGACGGGTAACCGACGGGGATACCGTTTTGTTCGAATTCGAAAAACCTTTGGATTGCCGTAAAATAACGATCAAGAGTGGAGCTTACCAGACCAGCCATTATATCATTACCCATGCTATTGTCGAAATATCTACGGATGGAGAGCGTTTTATGCGTTCCGGCTGGTTCGATGCCGAAGGGGACAGTGAAGTGATCTGTACGGTTCCGATCAAGGCTTTGCGTATCGTGTTTACCGAACCTCAATACGAAGAACGATTGGTTTTACAGGATTTGAAGATCGAGTAGGCAAAAGGAAATTTGAAAAACAGAGCGTGTTTGTTGAAAATATTGTTCTATCTTCGTAGGCCGTAAGATGTTTTATTTTATGGTAGAGGAGAAAGAAGATCGGTTCACATTATTTAAACAGGGAGATGAACGTATTTTTCGGCAATACTACGAGAAATATTATCATGCATTATGTCTTTGGGTGGTGCGGATTATAAAAGAAGAGACAAGAATGCATGATATCGTTCAGGAGGCTTTTATTGTTTTGTGGAACAGCCGGATGATTATAGAATCTGAACTACACCTGAAAATGTTTCTTTATCAAGTGGTTCGTAACCGCTGTTTCAACTACTTGAAAAGTAAACGGGTCGAGGAAAAATATATTCAGGAGTATCTGCAAATGGAAGAAGAAGGGGGTTTCGAAGATACAGTGCTTGAAGAAGAAGTACATCGTATTGTTGCACAAGAAATTGAAAAATTACCCGAGGAACAAAGGAAAGTGGTATATTTCCATATGGAGGGAAAAAATAATCTCGAAATTGCTGAAATCATGCAGATTTCTGTGAATACGGTGAAAACCCATAAAGCCAGGGCCCGAAAAACATTAAAAAATAAATTAGATAATCTTTTCATTATCACAGTCTTGTTGGGACTGTGATAATTTTTTTTTCTTTTTTTACTTTCCTTGTCATTCTCTTGGCCTTTTTAATTGTATTATAGTTAAAAGAGCTAAAAGTCTGTGACGTTATGAATAATTACGATGAAATAGAGCGTAAAATTTTCCTGATCAAAAATTATTTGGAAGACAACCTTAGTGTTGCCGAAGAGGAAGAATTGCGGGTATGGTTGGATGAATCGCCGAAACATCGGGAAACTTTTCAGCGAATCAGGGATAAAAAAATATTGTTTGCAAAGTTGGAATATCGGCAACGGCAAGAAAAGGAAACCGATTGGAAAGTGATTTGCCGGAAGACGGGTATCGGCTCTTCCCGTCGTTTGTGGTATATTCGGGTGGCGCGTTATGCAGCTGTTTTCTTCGGATTATGCCTGGGGGTATGGTTGTATTTCAGGGCTCAGGTGTCACAGCCTCAGGAATCGACATTGGCCGCTATTTCTATGGATACCATTTGTCCGGGATATAAACAAGCTTATATCGAGTTGAAAAGCGGTGAACGGATTGCCTTGGGAAATACCGGGAACAAGCAGGAGAAACGAATCAAGGGGATGGTTTTAAAAGAGGAAAAAGATGGAGTTATGATATTGCCCGGTGATTCGTTGGCTGATAAAGCAGTAGCGGTGGAAAAAAGTTGGATCGTGGTGCCGAGGGGAGGAGAATATCAACTGATTTTACCGGATGGTACGAAAGTGTGGTTGAATTCCGATTCGAAACTCGAATTCCCGAACACTTTTGTAGGCGATGAAAGAAGGGTGAAGTTGGCCGGTGAAGCGTATTTCGAAGTGGCTAAAAATAAAGCTAAACCTTTCCGGGTAGAGGTAGATCGGGTGGAGGTCGTGGTTTTAGGTACTTCATTTAATATACATGCTTATGATGAGGCGGTTAAGACTACTTTAGTCGAGGGCGCGGTAAAATTGAATGTCGCCGGTAAGGCTTATTCGCTTTCTCCCGGTTTTGAAGCTAATGTCGATCAGGGAGGGGTGAAAATAGTGAAATCGGATGTCTATGAGCAGATTGCCTGGAAGGATGGAAGATTTGTATTTCGTGAAAAACGATTGGAAGAGGTCATGTCGATCTTGTCTCGTTGGTATGATTTTGAAATTTTCTACCAGAATGCGGCAGTAAAAGATTTGCATTTTACGGGCAATATTCCCCGGCATGCTACGATTAATGAAGTGTTGAAATTTTTGGAACGTACTCACCTGGTACATTTTAGTGTGGTTGGGCGAACGGTAATCGTATCTGAATAAACGTCCCTATATTTCGTGAGGAAAGCAAATATTATAATTTTAATAAAAGACTAGCCACCGGAAACTGGTCCTTTCCGGTGGCTAAATTAAACAACAAGGTGTTTAATCTGTTAAAAACAAATTTATGAAAAAAAATCGAAAAAGGTGGTATCCGGAAGAGGGTATTCCCGGAAAATTTTTGAGAAAAATGAAGTTGATTTTATTTCTTTGTTGGGCCGGTATGATGCAGGTATCGGCTATGTCTTACGCACAAACCGGCACGGTAAGTATCCGGGTGAAAGAGACGGCTTTGCATGAGATCTTTCAACTTATAGAAGCTCAGTGTGGTTATACTTTCGTTTATAATAACGAACAGTTGAATGGCTTGAAACCGGTGTCCATCGAGATGACCGATGCAAAAATCTCCAAGGTCTTGGATGAATGCTTGAAGGGGACGGATTTGCGCTATGAACTGCTGGACCAGATCATCGTCATCAACCGCCGTAGCGCTCTCCCTCAGACTGCCCTTGATTTGCAGGGAACCGTTAAAGACAAGGAAGGCAATCCGCTGCCGGGTGTTTCCGTTTTTATTAAAGGTACTACCATCGGGGTGGCGACTGATGTAGACGGTAAGTTTAAAATGCAGTTGCCTGAGATGGAAAATATGGTTCTGGTGTTCTCATTTACCGGAATGAAAAAACAGGAGGTAAAATATACGAAACAGCCTGTACTGAATATTGTGATGGAGGAAGATGTGGCTGAAATGGAAGAAGTGGTGGTAAATGGATATTTTACTAAAAATAAGGACAGTTTTACCGGAAATGCCGTAGTGGTGAGTAAGGATGAATTGGCAAAAGTCTCTTCCAATAACCTGCTCAGTGCTTTACAGGTGTTT
>NZ_LARE01000084.1:0-9801 GCF_000980245.1 Odoribacter sp. N15.MGS-14 | reverse complement strand
ACCGGAAGGATAGAATCACCTTTTAAAACGACATGCTCTCCGATCTCCAATTTCGTGGTGTTACGATCGCTCAACACCCATTCTTCTCCTGATGCCGATCGTAACATCGCCATCCGTTCACCATGTTTCGCCTGTAATAAACCGATCTTCTTCATTTCACTATTCCGGGAATGCGCGTGGTTTGAATAAAAAATATAGCCCGTACCCAAAGCCAATACCAGCATGGCTGCACAAGCAGCAAGCCGAAGCAGGCGCAAAGAATGCTTCTTCCGGCTACATTGCAAGCATTTCTTCAACACATTTTCTCTCATATCCCTCCCCCGATCATCGGTCATAGTCAGTCGCAACCGATGACAAACTCCCACCACCCGCTTAAATTCCGCCCGGTGTTCTTCGGATATACTCACCCACTCCTCCAGTTCCTCTTTTGCCGCATCGGAGATTTCTCCTAAATAGAAAGAAATTATTTTTTCTATCCAAGGTTCTTTTTGTCCGTCCATGGTTACTGCATTTAGATTTTTATATACTTAGACGGAAAAATTAAAAAACGGGTGAATCGAAATCAAAATTTTTGTAATTTTATTTTTTCACTTTAGCATTTGAATGCACGGGAAATTAGCCTAAATTTGTAACAGGCATTTTGAAAAACGCTTATGTACTCACTCGAATATACGCTAAAACATATCTTTCACAAGTATGCGAAAAACCTATGCCTTTATGCCCGGAATTATCTTCCGGTAGAAGCCGACGCGGAAGATATCGTACAGGATGTATTCGTACGGTGCTGGGAGAAAAAACAATTGATCCTTGCAGATGAAAAAGCCGTAAAAGCATATCTTTTCAATGCCGTCAAAAATGCCTGTCTGGATAAACTGGAAAAAAAAAGACCCGTATATGCACCTCTCGATCTCTTAAAACAAGAAATCATTGAAGAGGAAACTTTTCTTTTCGATGAAAAAATCATCGAAGAAATCAAGGAAGAATTGGAGCAAATGCCCCGGCAAACCCGCAAAATCATTTCCCTTATCTTTATTCAAAATATGAAATACCAAGAGGTCGCCGACGAAATGAATATTTCCATCAATACAGTAAAAACCCTGTTGCGCAATGGTATAAAACATTTACGTAACCATTTCTTCGAACATTTTGCGATCCTCTGTTTTTATTTAAAAAAGCGGGGTTATGACGATTGATTTGATTCCACCGTTTTTATTATATCATAACGGTTAGATTTGAAACCTTTATAACTATTAAAAAGTAGGTATAAATTAATTGAGTGTATATTCTTAAGACAAAAAGGTTACAAGGCCAAAAGGTAAATGAACCCTTGAAATCCTTGTAACCTCTATTGTTTTTTATTCCGACTCTTTACCCGAATATGCTAAAAATCGTCCAGATCGGTGATCACGGCTTTTGCGACCAGTTTCAGGTCGAACGATAATTTCGCATCTGCAGCAACAACCACTTCTTGATTATTTGTTGTCGAAGCTTTCACTTCCAAAAGGATATTTTCTGTTTGTCCTAATTTTTTAGCTTGTGCCTGAGTCAGATTAAATTCCAGCACACTCTCTTTACCGTTGGCAGCCTGAATAATATCCCGCCCTTTCACAGCGGTAAGGCTTTCCAATTTCTCGCCATTTTCTCCCAACAGCACCAAAGTCGGAATCTGGAGATTCAATGGAAGTCCATTGACAGCAGTAATCGTAATTACACCTTCTTTGATCCTATCCGCATACTTGGGATCGATATCAATATCGTTCAGCGTGTCTTTGTAATTGAGTCCTTCGGCACTCAATGCGAAAGGTATCCGGACATAAGCATCCAGGTCGATTTCTCCGTCGCTGTAAATCACATTATCCTCGTATCCTTGCGGATTTACCGTCACCGTACCTTGATAGGATATATCACCTGTCGGTGGCAAGGACAGAAAGTCTACAATATTGGAATTATCCTTATTCAACCCTAAAGTATCGGAAAGCACGATATTCGACTTATTCCCTAAAGTGAGCAACTCTTTTCCTTCTTTTAATTTCAGTGTACACTCGTCTCCTTCTGCGTTTTGTCCATCGAAAGTAGCATCGACACTCATCGGGACACCGATACCTTTGTTACGGAGAATAATATTCAGTTCAGGCTTAGTGAACTTAAATTTACCCCCGATTTCATCCAAAAAGTCGATATCCATATTAAATTTATCCGGGTCGATAGCGATCGGATCGACTGTGATTTTTCCTTCTGCTTTTTTGAATTTGAGATTATTCAAGCCAAATATCAAATCCAAGTCGGGATTCGTCACCTCAGTTCCCGCCGGAATGACAATATTTACTTCTAAATCGACCTTTTTCTCTGCATCGAGGGTGAGTATAAAATCGTTTAAATCGATAGACTCCGATCCGGTAGCAGGTACAGACTTCGTAATATGCAAAATTTCACCGTTCATCTCAATATCGGGGAATGTAGCCTCGATCTCATAAGGATATCCTATTTCCGGTAACATAAAACAGGCAGAAGCCTGGATTTTTTTCAGTTCACATCCATCAGGCACTTCTTTTAAAGTGGTTGAAGTCTGGAATTCAATTTCTAACGGATGGTCCAATACTAAATGAACTCCCGATACCATACCGGGTATCGTGTATGAGTAGCCGAATTCCAAATCTTCCGCAGGCATATCGAAGACCTGATCGATATCGATATGGTAAATACCTTCTTCGGTATATTGAATGATCAGATCATTTCCTTCTTTTACGACCACATCGTCATCGCCCTGATTAATTAAATCCCAAAGAGTAAAAGACCCCTGAAGCACTTTTAAGGAAACACCCGGCTCCCAGCCTTCTATTTCATTGGTCCATTTATCGGTATCGAAAAGATCGGCATCGCCACAAGAAGTACACAAAAGCAGCATAGACAACAAAGCTGCACCACCCCAATTCAAACAAAATTTCATCATAAATATAACATTTACACGACAGTGCAAAATTGTGTTAATTTTTTGGAAAATCAAATTTTTAGAAAAACTATTTTTTTACAATTTATCTATTTTCTAAATCATTCACTTTAAACATCTTCAAGTCATCGTTGTACCTTATATTTCAGAATCGTATTGTTTCCGGTTCCGGCAAACAAGAAAAATCCGTCATTCTCTAAAAAGACGATTGAAAAAGGCGAATCGCCGGTAATGGGAAATCCTTTGGACAGTTTTCCATCAGCCGATAACAAAAACAACTGGTTTTGTTCCGGATCGGTCAAGCCGACACGCACGTCTTTAGCAGAGAAACGGTATACATAAGGGAAACCTAAAGTTTTAGCCTCCATTTTCTTCTCGAAAAGCGGCGTTCCATCCAAACGGGTGACCAATACCCGGTTTCCATCGGTAAACAAAACATCCCCGTTCCCATTTCCATCCCAATCCACTATATTCATTTCAAACCGATCGGACAATCCTTCTACCCGGGAAGTCTCTGTCTGACCGGAAAAATTCACCACATGTATCTGCCCTCCCTTACCAGCAAATACCAGAACCGGTTGTCCGCCTTTACGGGTTAAATAGACATCGGTATGAGGTTTCAGATCGAATACGGAAGAAACTCTCACTCTCTCTTTGCCTTTACGGTCCAATATATAAAAACGATACCGATCGGCAAAGACGATATAATCTTTGTCGGCCACCCTAAAATGCTGTACTTTCGAAACGACCGGTTTATCGGTCTTTTGGGGATTCCAGCCTTCTACCGGTTTTCCATCCAAACCGTACAGATATACTTCCCGGTTTTCACAAGGAACAAAGATGCGGTAGTTGCGGTTATTATCGTAATCGTACACGGATATACCCTGTTCGCATTTTCCTTTGAAAGCGACGGGGAAACGCCCTGCAGCATTACCGTTGCGGTCGATCAGGTACATCTTGTCGGGAGTAGAAAACAGGTATTGTAATTTCCCGTTCTTAAAGAGATCGACCTGATATACTTCGCTATTGATCTGCTGCCCGAGAGGAAGTTTCCAAAGCACACGCCCCACATCGTTGATCAGATAAACAGTATGTCGATCGTCCTGTACGAACAATTCCTTCTCACCCGTCACATGATTGGTCACGGGAACGGGCTTCATACTCACTTTCCCATCCAATTTAGTCTGCCACAACACATGCGGACGAATCTCATCTTTTATCTCGGCTGTACTCAGAAAAAGAGTGGTATAGAGCATATCTCCCTCGTTGGACCACTGCCAGGCCCAGGTAGAAAATACAGACAGTTCCTTTTGACGTCGAGTCAGGAACTGCTGCCAACTTCCCTGAGTCAAAGAGGTATAAAAAGGCAAAACCTCAGCCGTACGGGCAAAATAAGCCATATTATATTTTCCGGCCAAACGGGTTTTCAGATGCCGATACCATTCGGCATCGCGGATGACGCTCCCATGCACATAATCGCGGACAAAACTCTTTACCGCACTCTCGGAGGAAGCAAAAATCAGGTAGTTATCCTCCACCAACACGCAACGGCATTTTATCCCTTCAAAAATATATCCCCAATAAACGGCAGCCAGATCATCAGCCGGGAAAAGATAGTAACGGAAAGTTTTTTCCCGATCGAGGTTATATTCTTTTAAATAGTTTTCTGAAGACTGATTATCGAAACGGGCATATTCCTTCATCATCTTCTCCAACACCACTTTACACAAGCTACCCGATTTAAGACTGGCTACGATAAGCCCATCCCTTTCGCGGGTCGCTTCATTATAGGCCAGATCTACAACAGCAAACTCTCCCTGCAACAAATCGCGCAACTCTTCTTCGCGTCCTTTTCCGAACATCTTAACGAACTGCTGCTTTCGCCTGAAGATATTTTCTTTTTGTCCTACCGTATAGCGGTAATTGTCCAAAGCAGCAAAGTAAGCCGCAGGATTACTCAGGTTCAGCAATCCTAACGAGAGCAGACCGGAAGGCAGTACCCCGTCGATATTCGCTTCCCGGGCCTGTTGTTTTTCCAATGTAGCGATGTACGAACCATCCAGTCCACTATAGTTCATAAATCCGTTCAGACAAATCCCCTGTCCGCTGAAATCTCCGTCCAAAGCTCCCCATTTGAAAAAACGGGTAATATCGACATGGGGAAAAACCTTTTTAACCTGGATATACAAAGGCATCAACTCTGTAAAAGCTCCGGTATTCAACAGAATATTTATACCGGCACCGGCTGAAAAATATTTATTCAGATTCTGATAATGGGGTTTGACTCCTTCCCCGGCTTCTTCAAGGTCGAATTGTTTCAGTCCGTCTTCGATATACAGGTCCGAATCCGACAACAAGATAATACCGCCGCAAACAGCAAAATAAGCGATCTCTTTCCCTTGTTTTAAAGTATATATTTTATGCCGGTCGTATTTCCGTACCTTCTCCCCTCCGGCAGCAAAAGTCCGGTTCAGAAAATCGGTTACTTCTCCCCGGGAAATGACATCTTTGTTATCCATCACATAGAGGAAAGCGACGTCGCTCTTGCCTTCCACCCGGGCTGCCACAACGTAAGGATGTGCCTTCACCAGCCCTTGTTGTTGTAAAGTATCGGTTATCCGGACCAACAACTTCCGGCGAAACACTTTCAAATCGGCCGCAAAAGCCTGCCGGATCTCAGGTGCTAACTCAGCCCCGGCATTAACCGTCACCACGACAGCCGAATTGTAAGGGATAAAAGAATCTTTACTACCGGCCCGCATTTTTCCCTCTTCATTGATATACCAAATGGCACAAACAACGACAGCAAGCAGGATAACGGCCAATAATGATAATAGAATCCCTTTTTTCATACAATTTAACGTCGGTATACAACAAGCTATTTCAAAGCAAAATTAATAAAAAATGCCGGCAGTGCCGGCATGATCTGGTAAAATTATTCTTCTCCTTTCTTTTTCAGGTAAGTTCGTCCTTCCAATATCCAATCGGCCGCAACCGTTTTTTTCAGATAATAATCGAAATAATCCATGACACGCCCGGTTTGATCCAAGGTATTCATTTGTCCACCGATTGTATGTCCTTCGCCCTCATAGGTCAATAGGATACAAGGTTTTCCAAGCCTGCGCATGGTAATATACATTTCCAGTCCCTGACTCCAATCGACGGCCTGGTCTTCAGTTCCGAAGATCATCAATAGCGGCGTCTGAATGTTTTCTGCCTGAAATACCGGGGAATTACAGATATATTGCCGGGAGATTTGCCACCAGGGTAATCTGAAACGTGCCTGTCCCGTTTCGAACATTTCTTGATTGGAACGTCCGCTTTCCCAATAAATACTATTATACATACTTATCATATCTGTCAGAGGTGCTCCTGCCACGGCAACAGCAAAAAGCGGAGTTTGTGTGATAATATAAGCCGTCTGGTAAGCGCCCCAGCTATGCCCGATCAACCCCAACCGTGCAGGATCGATATCTTCTCTTTTCAACACTTGCCGAACAGCAGCCGTAACACAGTCTACTGCCGATTCGCCCGGCCGGTTCACCTCATAGGTGATATCAGGCTGAAAAACAAAATAGCCCTGTAACACATAATTCATCGTATTATAAAGATCCGATGCCGAAGGAAAAACAAAATCGTTTAAATGCTGGGACAGTTTCTCGTAAATATGAACGATCATCGGATAGGATTGACCTTCCCGATAGTTTACCGGATAAAACAATGCTCCTTTCAACTCCTTACCCCGTGAATTTTTATAACGGATCAATTCACTTTTACGGAAAATAAATCCGGGGGGACGTAAATTCGTATGTGTCAATTGTTGAAGCCGATTCAGGTTTTCATCACAAACGAATAGTTCGGGAGCTGTAATATTGTCAGCCCATCCGAGTAAGTTCGTCTTTTTATCTGCCGACTGTTCCAAACGTAATGTACCGAATGGCCCATACAGTAAAGGGCGATGATGCCCTTTGGGATCGAAGCGATAAATTCCGGAAGCCCCGTCATCACCGGTAGCTCTCAACAGCAGGTTACAGCCGGGAGTCAAAACTCCGCGCTGAAATTTCCGGAAAGTGATCTTGTCTTCGCGTCCTCGGGTCAACCGCTTCAATTTCAGCGTAGCCGGCTCGACACTCCAGATATCATATTCGTCATAAAACCAAAAAGCCTTATCTTCTTTCAGCCAACCGGCAATGCCGAACGAGGGAGCGATATCGATGGGGCCATCGTAATATATATCGCTTAATCCAGTAGTCACCTGAGCGGTAAGATTGATATATTCTTCTTTCGCCAAATCGTATGCCCACCAATTTTTATTCTTAAAATAGTAAACATACTTTCCTTCGCGGGAAAAAGAAGCCGACAATATTGTATTCTCCAACAAGCGGGTACGTTTTCCAGTTTCCGTCTGTATCACATAAATATCCCGATGAAGTTCGCGGTAATGGGGCCGATAGGGCTGATCGTCGACAGCCAAAACAAATGCCCCGTCGGCAGAGATACCGGCTATATCGAACAAGGAAGAATCGGCCAGCTGCCTCCAGCGTTTTTCTTCCGGCCACCATACACACAAATAGGTCCGGCTACGATTCAGGTAATAGCGGTTTTTCTGACGCGACTGAATTTCCTGATCTTTCCAATGCCAGATATCGACATCTGCTGTAACTTCCGCCCGGGATTCCCCTTGATACCGTTCCGGAGCAATACCGAAGAACAGTTTTTTCCCATCGGCAGACCATTGGGGTGTGTAATATTCACTGATTTTCATATTTGCCGGAAAATCGGCCCAGGCCTCTGCAGCAAAACAGCAGGCCTGCTGCCTATTTCCGATATTCCGGACGACATGAATTTCCCGGCCTTGCTTCTGCCCTGTACTGTCCGACAACACTTTCATAAACAGAAGCCCGTGATCTGTCCATTTCAATTTTTCATATCCGTTTTTATCGTTTTCTAAAAACAGAAGACGGTAATCATTCAGTTCCAATACCTCCAGACTATTGCTCAGTCCCTTTTCAGCTTTTAGGGTATAAGCCAGGTATTTCCCCGTTGGGTCGACCGTATATTCCTGTATATTGGCTATATTCTTTATCCGTTTTTTTTCAAGATCATAAAGATTCAATTCTACGGCATTTTCTACATTTCTTCCTTTTAAAATCAAATATTTACTATCGTTGGTAAAAGTAAAACTTTCCATTCCCCGGAAGATTTGTTCTTCCCCATTGGTAAGGCAAACCAGTTTTACCTGATAAGCAATACCGGCAGCCGCATTTTCTCCCGCCGGTTCTGAAAAGACGATCCAGTGGGAATCCTGGGAAAATGCGGGAGCAGAAGTATTTTTATATTTGTACTCTTTTCCCGACGCGATATGCCGGACAAACAAAGTATCTGTTTTCTCCGCAGCCTGGATTCTCCACATCGCCCATTCGCCGGACGGAGATAACCCGTATTGCAATAGTTTGTGCCACAACTCGAATTCATGAAAATCCCGTATTGTTTTGTTGCTGGCCCATACGTTTCCCATACCTCCTACTCCTATCAGACAAACGCAGAAGGTCAATATCACTTTTTTCAAACCGATCATTTTTTCAATAAATTCTTCAATAATTTTTTTAATGCAGGATTAGAAGGCCGGAATGCTTCAGTATCTACCCAATTGCCTTCTTTATCGATCAAAATAAACCGGGGAATAGAACCGACATGTAACTCTTCCGGGAGGTAACTCCAATCACCGGCCCACAATTGCACACCTCCCAACTGATGTTTCCGGACATAGTCTTTCCATTTTTTCCGGTTTTTATCTATGGAGATACTGATAAATTCAATTTCTTTTCCCTGAAATTCAGCCTCCAACTGTTGTAAATAAGGGATCTCAGCTTTACAAGGAGCACACCAGGTCGCCCAAACATCGATAAACTTATATTTCCCCCGGAAATCGGCCATAGAGCGATAGTATCCGGCAGTGTCGGGGAAGATAAAATTCGAAGCCCGTTCTCCTTTTTGAAGGGTGGAATGAGGGCGTCCCCGGTACTGACATAACCGCAGGCGTTGTTCCTCATTTTGCATCAAAGGAAAATACTTCTGTTCGTAATCACAAAAACGCCCGAAACTAACGGTATCTATTTCAGCCAACACAAATTCGGCTTTCAATAGCGGAGATCCGATTTCGGCTAACCAGTCATCGAAGGAATATTCTCCCTGCCGTATGACAAAAGTCCTTTTATAATTAAAGTATTCCCGAAGCAACTGAATACCATAAGGTTGTTGTAAAATACGGCCATCTTCGACGGGAAAGCGTCCGATGAGCTGCCGGTAATAAGCCGATCGTTGCTCTTCGGATTCATAGGATTGCTGATTTTTAGCAATATAAGAAATGAAATCATACAACAGATCGAATTCGATTGTCTCCTTCAACTGCTTTTGAAAAAGGGAATCCTGGACAACCGTTTCTTGCAACCACCGGTCCACCTCCAGCCGAAGCGAATCGAAACGGGGGAAATAAGCTCCATAAGCTTCTGTCCTGGCGTCCATTTTCAAAGAGCGCTTCATCTCTTTCCACTGTTCCAACAGACGATTTTCTTCACCGGTGATGTCCACTTGTTTCCAACCCCCGTCGATTCCCTGAAAATGTATTTCATCCCCTGCTTTTATATACATCCGATGATACTCCTTTCCATCGTACAGGTAATAAAAACCGGCCTCTGCCGGCTGGAACATAAAAGCAAAACTACCGTTACCGGCAATAGTGGTACCGGCATATTTTACCGGTACCCCATTTTCCACGATCATCAGTTGCACTTCTCTGGCAGGTGCCTTTCCCCCGATCTTTCCCTTTATCACAGCAAACTCCTCTGCTCTGA
>NZ_LARE01000083.1:0-10146 GCF_000980245.1 Odoribacter sp. N15.MGS-14 | reverse complement strand
CACTACGTTCGTCAGACACCACCGGTCGGGCGTTCGGAAAACCTAACCGGACACTCGTTCCTGCTCCAATGGTCTTCCGCCATAAAACCCTGCATCTCACGGCAGAGCTAACCGGCAAAGAAAATACAAGCGGAAATTTACAGCCATAGGAAACCGGACTGTTCGGCTTATTTTCGGGGAGAATGGTATTTCTCAAATCAAGATTAGTCTGCAATTCAGTGATAACGTAAGTCGGAGGTGATCGGGATTGGAGACCATTGGAGCTCTGTCGAGTGTCGTCTTGCTTTTTCTGAACGCCCGACCGGTGGTGTCTGACGAACGTAGTGAGGAGTTCCGCCGGTCAGTGAAAGAAAAAGGTAGACGACCGACAGAAGCGACCGGGTCTCCAAACACGAACACCGAAGACGAATAAGTAACAAAATAATTCTACCTTATATTTATAAAAAACAATAAAAAACGTTATCTTGTCGCACTGAAAGAAGAAGACGGATACGGCTCTTCACGATAAAATAGAATAGAGATGTTTACATTTGGATTACTTTGTTTTACCTCGTTTTTTACGTTGATCAATCCGTTAGGAGCGATGCCGGTTTTTATGACCATGACGATGGAGCTGGATGAAAAAGAACGTAGAAAAGTGGCCCGCCGGGCTTCTTTGGTCTCTTTTCTCATCATGATGTTTTTTGCTATTTCAGGCGATTTGTTATTCCGTTTTTTCGGTATTTCCATCGATAGTCTGCGGATTGTCGGAGGAATCATCTTCTTGATTATGGGGATGGATATGTTGCAAGCCCGTTTGGTGAAAACCAAGGTGAAAGAATCGGAAGTGAAGAGTTATGTCAACGATATCTCGATCACGCCTTTATCTATTCCGATGTTATGTGGCCCTGGTGCGATTACCAACGCAATCGTTATGTGGAACAAAGCTACCGATTGGGAAACCAAAATGATTATGGTCATCGCCGTAGCTGTGGTGATTACTTTGGTATATCTTATTTTAAGAAGTTCCTCCCGGATTATCAAGATACTCGGCGAAACCGGCAATAACGTGATGATGCGGTTGATGGGGCTGATCGTGATGGTGATTGCTGTCGAATTTTTCTTTAGCGGGCTAAAACCGATCGTGATCGATATTTTGCGTTCGGTAGGCTGATCTTTTATTCGAAAAATAGGAAAATAACTAAAGTGTACAAGTTTTTTAAGCGTTTGCGGAGATATTGTTTTGCCCGTTGGCGTTGTGTTTTTACAGTAGATTCGGCAATTTGTAATTTTTCTGTAATTTCCCGGATGTCCATGTGCTCCAGGTAGCTCATTTTGAAAATCCGCCGGCATTCGGAAGGCAATTCTTCAATGGCAGCAAAAATTTCCTCGAATATCTCCGCTTCGATCTGGTGGCGGAAATAGGTGGCTTCTTCATATTTGGGAGTGTCCAGACGTTGTTTTAAAAATGTCCGGGTATTTTGCTTCTCCAAAGCATTCAGGGCTTTGGATTGTACACAGCTGTACAAGAATGATTTCAGAGCGATCAGGTTTGGGAAATCATAGCTTTTCTCATAGAAACGAATAAACACTTCCTGAACGACATCTCTTGCTGCTTCTTCATCTTTTAATATTTTATTGGCAAAAAAGCATAATGCGGCGTAATAACGATGAAATAACAATTCGAAAGTTTTTTCATCGCCCTCTTTGAGTCGTTGTAAAACGAGCGTTTGATCTGTGATCTCCGGATTCATGTCTGGTTCTGATAATTCGACGATCAAATTTATGACTTTATCTTAGAATTTTCTCTAATAAAACCATTAATTTTGAATTCCATGAATGATAACAGCATGTTATATCTCGTTTTATTGGGTTTTGCTTCCGGGTTTATCAATATGTTCGCCGGAGGTGGTTCGATGTTGGTGGTTCCGTTTTTGATTTTTCTCGGTTTGCCGCCCCATGTGGCTAATGCAACCAACCGGGTGGCTATTTTTCTGCAAAATATCGTTTCGACAGCTACTTTTCGACAGAAGAAAATATTGAATTTTAAAACGGATTATCCTTTACTGCTCCCCACTACCTTGGGAAGTATTTTAGGAGCTTTTACGGCTGTCGACATCCAGGCTGCCGTTTTACAAAAAATGATCGGGGGGTTATTGGTGGTGATGTTTTTTATGATTTTGCTGGATCCCAATACCTGGGTGAAATCTAATATTGAAAAAGCAAAAGCCCGGCATCCCTGGGTACGTTTTTTGATATTTTGGGGGATCGGCTTCTATGGCGGTTTTATACAAATCGGTGTCGGTTTTTTTATGCTGGGTGGTTTGGTATTGGGATGTGGCTACGATTTACTCAAGGCAAATGCTTTGAAAGTATTGCTTATCTTGATCTATACTTTCGGGGCACTCATTATTTTTGTCTGGTATGATTTGGTAGATTGGCGTACCGGTTTGATTCTGGCTTGCGGTAACATGGCGGGGGCCTGGATCGGGACCCGGTTGAGTGTGAAATGGGGAGCGAAGTACATACGTTATATTTTATTGCTTGCATTAGTAATGGTCGCTCTAAAACTTTTCGGAATATTTTGATTATTTTTTCATCTTTTGTCATCCTTTTGCTTCTTTCACCGGTTTTAATAGAAAATGAAGAAAAGATGACCTCTAAAAAATATACTCCTCAGGAAATTGCCCGTTTGATTTTGCTTTGTTGGCACGGAGAAGCAGATAAACAGCAAATGACTGAACTGGAAGAATGGTTGGAAGAGAGTGCAGACAACCGCTCGTTTTATGAAAGCCTCGGGGCCCGTTCATATCAAGGAACAGAATGGCAAGAATATATGAAATACGACTCCCGGAAAGATTGGAAACGGGTGAAAGTAGCGATGAAACGGAGGAAGCGTGTTCCTTTCTGGTATTTATTGCCGTATGCTGCATTGGTACTGATAGCGATAGGGCTTGCCTGGATGATAAAATATAAAAATACCGGAAAATCTGAGCAGCCTGTCTCGATGGTTGAAACTATTCGTCCAGGTAGTTCAAAAGCGCAGTTGGTCTTACCGGATGGACGTCGCGTGGATTTAGAAGTGGATAGGGGATGCCAGCAATTGAAAGGCGAGAATTTTGTAAATGATGGAAAACAACTGGTTTATCATGAACAGGAAAACGGTAAAAGGATACAATGGCATACTTTGTCGGTACCCCGTGGAGGAGAATACAAATTGGTTTTGGCCGACGGTACCCGGGTGTGGTTGAATGCTGCATCGGAATTGATGTATCCGGACCATTTTTCAGCAGATCAGCGGAAAGTGGTGTTAAAGGGGGAAGCTTACTTCGAAGTGACGAAAGATGTGAAGCGACCTTTTTCAGTCGTTTTGGGGGATATGGAAGTAAAGGTGCTGGGTACCTCGTTTAATGTGTCGGCTTACCCCGGCGTTAAGCGTCAGACGACTTTGATAGAAGGGCAGGTGGCTGTCAATTGGCATCGGCAGCAGGTTGTCATCAGGCCCGGCCAACAGGCCGTCGAAACTGATGAAGGACTGCGGGTGGCTTCTGTGAATGTCATGAATTATGTCGGTTGGAAGGAGCACCGTTTTGTATATGAAAATAAATTATTAGGGGAGGTATTGGAAGACCTGGAACGCTGGTATGATGTCGAAGTGTTTGTCATGCACGATGAAATCCGGAATTTACATTTGACAGCTAATTTACCGAAATACGAAAATATGGATAAGGTGTTGGAAATCATTGAATATGCGGCTTGTGTGAAATTTGAAGTAAAAGGCCGGACGGTTGTGGTGAGACGGGATTGACTCAAGAAAAACAGGAAAGCGCGCTAACACTTTCCTGTCGATAATAAATAACGCCCTTTTGGCGAAGGGTCATTATTCACTTAATTAAAACACGACAAATCTATGAAAAAAAATCAAGAATCCGATGTCGGAAAAGCTTCCGGTGTAGTTTGGAAAATGTGGTTGACTATGAAATTGCTGTTTTGTTTCCTTCTGATAGGATTTTCTACTGTCTATGGCAATGCTTTTTCACAAGTAAAAATCAGTATTTCGGTAAACGAGGTTTCCTTGCAGGAAGTGTTTGAAAAACTGACTGAACAGACGGGGTATCATTTTGTGTACAGTAATGAAATGTTACAACGGACCGGAAAGGTAAGTGTAGATATGCAAGATTGTGATCTTGGACAGATTATGGCTGTATGCCTGAAAAATACAGGTTTATGGTATCGGTTGGAAGACAATATCATTGTGATTTCTCCGAAATTCAGGCAACCTGATGTTCCTCAGAAAAAAATCACCCTTACCGGGAATGTAAAAGACAAAGAGGGACGTCCGTTGCCGGGAGTAACCATTCTGCTGAAAGGTTCTGCCGTGGGAGTGGTGAGTGATGTGGATGGAAATTTCACTCTGACAGTGCCGGAGGAATCGGGACTGACGCTTGTATTTTCGTTTGTGGGGATGAAAACGCAAGAAGTAGTCTTAAGCGGTCAGCAAGTGTTACATATTGTCATGCTGGAAGATGTGTCTCAAATGGAAGAAGTTATCGTTACCGGTTACCAGGAAGTCAAGAAAGAGAAAATGACCGGGGCGGTAACCACCATCTCCTCCGAAAAACTTAGTGACCGTTACACTCCGAATCTTATCCAGAATCTTGAGGCTCGCGTTGCCGGTCTGTCGACCTACGGCGGCAAACCGATTATCCGCGGAACGGGTACGCTCTATGGCGAATCGGCTCCGTTGCTCGTTGTGGACGGTCTTCCGGTCGAAGGCTCTATCGAAGACCTCAATCCCTATGACATCGCTTCGGTGAACGTTCTGAAAGACGCTGCAGCGTCGGCTATCTACGGTGCGCGCGCCGCAAACGGAATCATTGTTGTAACAACCAAGAATGCCCGTAACAAAGGCAAGATCGACATTGACTTCCAGGCAAACATAACCTTGTATGAAAACAAGAATGTCGATTATCATGATAACTTCCTGATGAACGCCGAAGAACAGGTGGAACGCGCCAGCGAATACTATGACTATTATTTCAACCGCAAGTATGCCGACGATCCGAGTATGACCCGGGACAAAGTCATAGAGAATTTCGGAAAGAACATTACCGACGGCGCTCAGATAAACCCCGTGGCCTATGCCTGGTATCAGCACGCGGCGGGCAATATCGGTCGCTCCGAACTCGACAACATTCTCGCTGATTTGTCGAAAAACAACTTCGCACAGGATTTCGCCGACAACATCTATCGTCGCCAGGTCATGCAGCAGTATAACCTCTCGCTCCGTGGTAGTTCCGACAAGTTCCGCAACAACTTAGTGATAAACTATCGCACTGACAACATGGGCATCATAGAGCATAAGAGCAACTGGCTCAACGTTTACTACAAAGGTAGTTGCGACCTTGCAAAATGGCTCGTGGCCACATTCTCGGTAAACGGCGTATACGCCAATATAAAGCAGTATGGCAACGATTACAACGTTAATCTCGACCCGTTCTCCTATGCCCAGTATCAGTCGTTCTATAATGCCGACGGCTCCGTTAAGAAACTCTATTCATGGTACTGCGGCAATGAATACATGCCCCTTCAGGAAGGCATGGAAGATCTCGGATTCAACCTCGTTGACGAGCTTAGGGATAACCAGACAAAGACGCGCCGTCAGGAAATGCGCTACCATGGCGATCTTCTCTTTAAGATTATCCCCGGACTTACGGCTCAGACCCAGTTCGTATATGAAGTCAACTCTCAGAACGTCCAGCAACATGCGACACAGGAGAGTCACGCCGCACGCACAATCAAGAATGCGTACGCCAAAATGGATACAGAGAGCCACAAGCTCGTTTATATGACTCCCGAAACCGGTGGATTTCTTCAGACTACTCATACCAGCGGAAACTTTTGGACTGCCCGTGGCCAGCTGAACTACACCAACACTTTCGGCAAGCACGAGATTTCGGCTATCGCTGGTCTGGAATTCCGGGAGACGAAAACCAGTGGTGACAAATCGCTTGTTCTCGGATATGACGAACAGCTTCAAAGCAGTGCTACCCATACTGTTGATTTCGGAACTTTATCGCAGATGAGCAATTCGCCTTACTTTCAAATGAACGGCTCTCCTTTCCCGTGCAACCAGTTCGCGTTCACACCCTATCTTGAAAACGGAATGGGAATCGTGAAAGAAGTTCGCCATCGCTATGGTTCGGGTTATTTCAACGCAACCTACACCTATGATAACAAATATAACATTTTCGGTTCGTTTCGAAAAGACTATGCCGACATCTACGGTCTCGACGCCAAGTTCCGTGGCAGACCCCTGTGGTCGGTAGGTATAGGCTGGAACGCCCACAACGAGAGTTTCCTCCGCGACCTGTCCTGGATGGATTTCCTGAAACTCCGTTTCTCCTACGGTGTTACCGGTAATATCTATCAAGGTGCTACCTCTCACATGACGGCATCGTCGGGCGACATAAATTCAACGACCAATCTGCCTGTCGCCTCTATTTCATCGCCCGCCAATCCTGACTTGCGCTGGGAGCAGAACCGGACGACCAACGTCGGTCTCGACTACGGTTTTATGAGCTATCGTTTGCGTGGATCGCTCGACTATTACGTGAAGACCGGTAAGGATATTTTTGCCCCGATCACTCTTGACCCGACAACCGGTTTCTCATCGATGGTTGCCAACGTGGCCTCAATCCGGAACAATGGTATTGAGCTTGCCATCGGCTATGACTGGTTTGTTCCCGGAAACCGCCGTGGATTCAGCTGGACAACCAACCTCACCGTAACCTACAATAAGAACAAGGTTCTCGAAGTGGAGAATCCTGCCACTCGCGCCTATGATCTCGTCAGCTTACCTTATAAGACCGGTTATCCCGTAAATGCGCTATGGGCTTATCGTTTCGCTGGGATCGATGACCGGCCGGGTCTGGTGGGCCAGTCGATGTATTACGTTGAGAATGGCAACACATCGCACAACGCAAGTAGTGCTAGCGTCGACGTTCTTGAATTCGGTGGTCAGTCCGATCCGAAAGCGATCGTCGGAATGGATAATCAGCTGCGCTGGAATGGCTTGAGTCTCGGATTTCTCCTTGTCTACTACGGTGGCCACAAAATGTTCGCCCAGCCCAAATCGGAAGTGTTCGAATCGTCATGGGACAGTCCGCTGAACATTGTCTATCTCAATTCCTGGACTCCCGAAAACCATTCCGATGTTCCGGGTATCGGCGAATATGCCTCTACGTCACTGGGCAGTGAATGTCGTACGGCGACAAACTGTCTCTATGACGCTGATTTCCTGAAAATCCGTAATATAACTATCGGTTATGATCTTCCTGAGCACCTAACGGAAAAAGTCGGTATCAGTAAGATTTCACTCCGTTTTCAGATCAACGACCCGAAAGCCCTCTGGATTAAGAACAACGCCGGAATCGACCCCGAGACACTCGGAATCCGTAAACAGGCATCGTATATGTTCGGCGTGAACCTGAGTCTCTAACATTTAGTAATATTTAATTTTGACATGACAATGAAAACAAGATATATCGTAGGTCTTTTTCTGGTGGGAGCTTCGGTGCTTAGTTCCTGTTCCGATTTCACAGAAATCGACCAGAAAGGAATGAACCTTCTCTCCACCACTGACCAGCTCGAGATGCTTCTCAACCAGGAGTATAATATCAGAATTGCCGATATTCAGCGTGTATGCGGTTCGGTACAGTATTATCCCGGCAACGTAGGGACTGTTCTTGCCAATCCGGTTAAGACAACAACCCAGATCCTTCTGAAATACGACGAGGCGGGGCATGCTTTGGAACAGGTAGACCTGACTTCGAGCGACAGTTATTATGCAAATTGCTACAACTATATCGGAACAGTTGCCAATCCTATTCTGAGTCTTGTGGATGCCGCGACAGGTTCCGAAGAAAAGAAAACGGCACTAAAAGCCGAAGCTCTGACGATCCGCGCCTATTTCCACTGGTTCGCTGCCGTGAAGTTTACCAAAGCCTATGATCCGGCTACGGCTGACTCCGAGAAATCTATCGCATATGTTCTGGAAACACAGGATATCAAACAACCTACCGAACAGCTTACTCAGAAAGAGGTCTACGAATACATTCTCGCTGACCTCGATGCTGCGATCGAGCTGAACGCGCTTCCGCAGTCGGCTGTAAACCGAATGCGCTTCAACGCCGCATGTCCGCATGCGATCAAAGCTCATGTGCTGATGTATATGCAGCAGCCCGGCGAAGCTGCAAAAGAGGCACAGAAAGCGCTTGCGGTTAACAGCTCGGTATCAGACTATGCCAACTACTGCACCGAGGCACCGAGCAGTGCGGGAATTCTGGTAAAAACATTCGAGACGCCCCAACTGGCACTTGCCCAAGACTATTTTACTGATACCGATGTCGAATTTTTCTCGTGGCTTACACCGCGCTACTACGAACGTTATGAACAGAAGAACATTCAGAAAGACTGGTTTGCCACCTATCACACCATGATGTGGATGGGTAGCTGGGAGACGACCTCTCAGGTGGTAAAGGGGGCGTTGGAAAGTATGTTTGGGGTTACCGAAGGTTCCATGAGCTACGGAGTACAAGGAAATGGCCGCGTCGGACGAATAAATCTGAGCGTGCCGCAGATGTATCTGATTCTCGCCGAGAATGCCATCAACAACAACCTGATCGACGACGCAATGGACTATCTCGACAAAATCCGTGTGGGCCGCTTCTTTCCGGAAGACTATCATGCGCTGAAAGGCTCGGTAACAACAAAAAACGATGCCATAGAGATGCTCAGAAAAGTTGCCCATGGCGAGAATGTATTTAACATCTACGACTTCATTACTCTTAAACGCTGGACACTGCTCAGTGATTACAAAGAGGATATCAGCTGGACATTCTCGGGTACGACTTACACGTTGAAACCGGAATCAACCATCTGGGTGTTCCCGTTTCCGAAGAGTCTGATGGAAAAGAACGGTAATTTCGAACACAATTATCCGGTTACCCAAAACTAATGATTGATCGACCGGTTCGGATCTATAGGACCCACAATCGTGTCTAACAGAATATTGGACAAGCCGGACTTATCCGGTTTGTCCGAAAAATCAATTAAATCAAATGAAAGCACAAAAAATCATTTTTCTTGCAGGTGTAACCGCCATGTTCTGTGCCTGCAACACAAAGCCGGTTGGCTATTTCTGCGTAAGCGGCAAAATTTCCGATGCCGACGGTCGGGAAATCTATCTTTACAGAACTTCAAACAACCGTTCGGCTGCAACGGTCGACACAGCTGTGATCGAGAACGGACGTTTTATTTTCGAAGGCATTCAGGAAACTCCAATCGGGGCGACCCTTATGATGGGCGACCCACGGAACGGGAAGAACAAAACTCGTGTGGGGCTTTTTGTGGAACCGGGTGAAATCGTCGTTTCAGGGCTTATGGGCTCGGATTTCTCTCATGCTGCCATAGCCGGTTCGCTGTCGACCGACCAGCAAAAAGCATATGAAAGCTTGCTCCAACCGTTCACAGAACAGATAACTCGTCTGCATGAGTCGATAAAAGTCGACCCGGACAATGCTGCCCTGCGTGATTCGCTCGAAACCCTCCGGGAAAGTATGCAGCAAACGAGCATTGACTTTATTCGTAACAATGGCAAGTCGTTCGTTGCTCCTTGGGTTCTTGTACAGATTCAGGGAAACCTTGACTACTCGACGATGAAAGAACTCTATGACGCTCTTGCTCCCGAGGTTCAGCCCGAAGCTGCCGGGACTAAAAAAGAAATCGATGCCCTCGAAGCCGTGCTGCCGGGGAAACCGGCTCCCGACCTGATAAATAGAAATCCTGAAGGCAAGGAAATAAAGCTGAGTGATCTGAAAGGCAAGGTTGTTCTGGTTGATTTCTGGGCCACCTGGTGCGGACCATGCGTTGCCTCGCTTCCCCACATTCAGGAACTCTACAACAAATACCATGACAAAGGATTTGAAGTTTTCTGTGTGGCCGATAACGATTCTTCTGAAGACGAATGGAAAAACTTCATCGCTGGGAGCAAAGTAGGCATGCAGAACTATCACCACATTTTGCGCGGACTTAAAACGCTCACGGATGAGAACGGCGAATTCGTTGGTTTCGACAGATCGAACGACCAAAGTGACAAGTATGCTG
>NZ_LARE01000082.1:0-10296 GCF_000980245.1 Odoribacter sp. N15.MGS-14 | reverse complement strand
ACAAACTGGAAAGCAAGGATTATCGGTATGCGTTGAAAATTCCGATCGAAAGTGAGTTGGTGTACAATAAGATCCCTCAGAACCCGGGTTGGAATTAAATCATGTGTCTAATTAAATTTGAACGATATGAAATTCAAGAATATATTCTTTTCGCTTTTAGGAGGAATGCTGATCGGAGCATGTACGCCGGATGATGCCGATGTATATTTGAATCCGGTTAAACCGGCCGATATTAAAATCCTCGAATTGATGGCCGATCACGAAACTTTATTACCTGACGGTGAGGCAGAAATGAATTTCCGGATTATGGCTTACGGAATAAAAGAAATCAAGGTGATGAAAAAGTATGAAACCAGCGACAGCCTTTCCTATACAGAAGTACTGGATACGCTGGTTTATCAAATCCCCGGCGATGAATTACCGGCAGGTTATCTGGCCGTATATGATGAAAAAGGTAATAAAGTCGAGAACAACGTTTTTTCCACTACCCGTACAGACTGGGATGTGTTGCGTTTTTATGCTCAAGGGGGAGATTTAAAGAGTAATGTTTTGGAAATAAAACGCCGGGATTTACCTGATCCTAACGAATACCAGGAGATTGTATATCCGGTGATTTTCCATTTACTGGTGCCTCCGGCAAATGCCCGGCCTTCCTATTCTATCTCTGTAGAAAAGTTACAGGAAAAATTAGACCGGGTGAACAATATTTTTAATGGCTTGATTTCTAAAAATCCCAACGGAGGAAACGCAAAGATCGTTTTCAAACTGGCGGAGTACGACCAAAATGGAAATTTACTGGCAGAGAAAGGGAAAGAGGTCATCAACTTGTCTTCGGACATGAACCAAACCGCCTACGAGCAATACATCAATACCCCCGGCAGGATTTGGGATCCGAACCGTTATCTGAATATCTTTGTGGCAAAATATTCGGACAATTGGACATCGACAGGGGCTTCTACTTACATAGCGGTACCTCCGACCGTCATTCAGAAAGGTCAGGAAGCGATTCCGGGAATTGCAGCAACGGAAGTCGAAGATTTTACCGCTGCCGATGTGACGGATTACAAAGATGTAGCCATCTTGTTGAACTACGAAGGGGTATTGAATGTCAATTCGATGGAGAAAAATGATGCAACGGAATTGGCTACTATTTTCGGTTATTATCTGGGACTGAAGACAATGCAGTATTCTGAAAGTTATAACTGGGAAACCGGAGAAGATGAAAATAATCTGATCGACGGAGATACAGACTTTTGTCCGGATACTTATTTCTATGACCCACTTAATAACTTCACGATTTTCAAAACGGAAAAAGCAGAAGGGAAACGCTATACTTCTTTCAATATAATGGAAGGAAACAGTCGTAAAAACTCCATTACGGTCGATCAGGCCCGGAGAATGAGGATGGTGACCGATCGTTGTCCCTCCCGTTGGAGTTACAAATCCAATTGGGCATTCAATGGGAAACACGATTAGCTATAAAAAGGTTGTCTCTTTACAGAGACAACCTTCTTTTATCGCCTATCAGACGGTTATTTCGTTTAACAATACTACTTTATATTCACCTCTATGGCTGCCGGATATATTCTTGCCGGATCATAAAAAGTGGCACAACTATTTACCATATGTTCGAGTCCAGGCTTTACTTTCCCCTGAAATGCTTTTTTACCATTGACAATCAGGGTGATTTTCTTATTCAGATCGACCAGCTCCGGACACAAATAAATCACGACCTTTCCCTTGGTTGCCGGCCGATAATCTTTTTCGAATTTCAGCTCTATTCCCCAATTAGGGTCGGTCTCGACCGTTTTATAAGTAACCAGATCGACTTCCAATGAGATTTCGTTTTCTTTTATCGCCAATTCATAATAAGTCCGGGAAGAATAATCATCATTCGAACGTTCTTTAACGGCCAGATTATAAAATCCCTTCCGGTACATCCCGTCCATCTCGAAATTTTCCCAATTTACATTTTTAGGATAAGGGTTGCGGGTATATTGTTTCAACCAGGGAGTCGTAAGCGTATAATCGATAGCATGTCCTCTCCCTGGAATCAGTTCTATCCGATGGATATAATCTTCCGGATATAATTTCTTTAATCTTTCAAATTCATTTTTGGTATATGTCGTCAGTTTATTCCGGTAGAAACCGGCATCTGCGGCTCCGGTCAGAAAAGAAAAGGCAATATTCCGGCAGTTTTCGACAGGTGCATTTTTCAAAGGTTCTCCCCCGGCCATAGGTCCTGCTCCGGCCAGATAATCGGCATAATAAGAGGCGAGACGCTGGCTACCGTATCCCCCTTCGGATATACCGAAAAAATAGACTTTATCGGGATTGATATTTCCGGAAACAAAAGCCAGGCGTAACAACTTTTCCCAGGCAAACTGTTTTGATTTTTGCCACCAGCGGTAATAATTACCCATATTGGGAATCTGGGGTATAAAATAGGCCGAAGGAACATCGTCGAATTTTTGGCAAAGTAAGATCCCGGTTGCCCATTCCTGAGCCTTATCACCGGAACCATGCATATAGAGGTAAAGCGGGTATCCCCCTTCAGGCCCGGGCTCTCCCTTACATCCCCAATAATAGGGCATAACAGCATGCGGTTCGAGCTCTGCCGGCAAATCCCAATTACCGGAGTTTTCCTGTTCCAATTTACCGAGTCCGATCAATTTTTGCTCGTCAAACCGATTGTTCGCTTCTACCCACGCTTCCCAAACCAACTGGCGCTGACGGGCAATATCGGCCAAAGATACCGGTTTATTGTTTTGATATAAGGTTTCATCGCCCGCCAGGTAATTTAAAAAGAACCGAACCATTTTCTCTTTCAACGCTTTATTTTCGCCGGCAACAGCTTCGTTTTCATTTCCGGAACCGACGGCCAGAGCCGGACAAGCATACGATAATATCGGAAGTACTAAAAAGCAAAAAATTTTTAAATAGTGGGCAGTAGTTTTCATTTTATTCAGACCAGAAAATTTATAAATAGAAAAGAGGCATCACAAACGACACCTCTTTCCGAAATCTAACCACTCCTGAAAGAGTGTGAAGACAAAATTTATTGAATGACATTCAATTTTTTACCGATTTTGATAAAGGCTGCGATTGCACGATCGAGTTGTTCACGGGTATGGGCAGCCGACAACTGGATACGGATACGTGCCTGTCCTTTCGGAACGACCGGATAATAGAAACCGGTAACGTAAATATGTTCTTTCTGCAGCTCGGCAGCAAACTGCTGTGACAATACGGCATCATAAAGCATCAGTGCAGCGATAGCCGATTCAGAAGGTTTGATATCGAATCCGGCCTCTTTCAGTTTACCCCGGAAATATTCGGCATTGCTCATCACACGGTCACGCAATTCGGTACTTTCCGTCAACATATCGAATACAGCGATAGAAGCCCCGCAAATAGCCGGAGACAGAGAGTTGGAGAACAGGTAAGGTCTAGACCGCTGACGTAACATTTCAATCACTTCTTTTTTACCTGTCGTATAGCCTCCCATAGCTCCTCCCAGTGCTTTTCCCAGCGTACCGGTGAAAATGTCGATACGATCCATCACGCCGTTGTATTCGGCAGAACCACGACCTGTTTTACCGATAAAGCCGGCAGCATGGCTATCGTCTACCATGACGAGGGCATTGTATTTTTCTGCCAGATCACAGATTTCTTTCAATCGGGCAATATCGCCGTCCATAGAGAATACTCCGTCGGTAACGATAATCCGGAAACGCTGAGCCTGAGAAATTTTGAGCTGTTCTTCCAGATCTTCCATATTGGCATGTTTGTATCTGTAACGAACCGCTTTACATAAACGAACACCGTCGATGATAGAAGCATGATTCAACTCATCGGAGATGATAGCGTCTTCCTGACCGAACAAAGGTTCGAAAACACCTCCGTTGGCATCGAAACAAGCAGCATATAAAATAGTATCTTCAGTCCCGAAGAATTTAGAGATTTTAGCTTCCAGCTCTTTGTGAATATCCTGGGTACCGCAAATGAAACGAACAGACGACATGCCGTATCCCCGGGCATCCAATGCTTTCTTGGCTCCTTCGATTACTCGCGGGTGGGAAGAAAGACCCAAATAGTTGTTCGCACAAAAGTTCAATACGGTTTCGCCCGTAGTCAGTTTGATTTCTGCATCCTGAGGTGTTGCGATCAGGCGCTCGGTTTTATATAAACCGGCATCTTTTATAGACTGAATTTCAGCCTTTAAGAAATCTTGAAATTTTCCGTACATAGCAGTAAAGATTATTTATATAATTTCTTCAAACTTAGAAAATATTTCAGGAAATCCCATAAAAATATCACTTAAAGATTTTTTAAAGTTACAATCCGAACCCAAATCCCCCGATTTTCTAAGAATTCGTTAGTTTCGAAAGATGCCGGTAAATATTATTTCTTACTGAGTTTTTTCAATATCGGCTCGATGATCTCTTTTTGTGAAGGACGGGGAGCATCGGCCGAAATGATATTGAAGTGTTCGTCGATCAACAAGAAACGCGGAATGCCCGTAATATCCCAACCGGATTTAGTGCGGGAGTCCTGACAGTTCAGTTCGTTGACAGCGCCATGACTACCCCGCCCGATAAAGTTTTTCCAGGCTTTCTCACTTTCATCCACCGAGATTCCGATAAACTGTACATTCGGGTATTTACTGCTCAATTCATTGAAATAGGGCATTTCTCCCATACAAGGGCCACACCAGGTCGCCCAAAAATCGACATACATCGGTTTACCTTTATAATCACTCAGTTTTCCTTTCTTACCCTCGGAAGTCACAAGATCGAGATCGATAGCCGGACGTCCTTCCATCAACTTCGCCCGGCGCTCCAAACGCCCCAGATAAGCTTCGCTGAAATCTTTATATTTCAGTTTACCGGCAAAATCTTTCAATTCCCGGTATTTTTCCGGCGTCAGTTCCCCTTCCAGTTCTTCTCCTTTTTCCAGTACTTCGACCAGTTCTGCCAAGCGGGCGGACTTCGGATAATCGAAAACTTTCAAGTTATAGCAACTGACCAGGACATCTCTCACAACGGCCACATCCAGATAATCGTCCGAACCGGCAATTTCCTGCAGAATCGGGTTCATATCCCCTTGTATAGAAGTATAAAATTTCCCAAGTACCTGTTTGAATTCTTCCTCCGACTTACAATCGCTCAACATCGCGTCCGAATAACCGGCAAAAGACATATAGCTATTCGCCACATCAGCTTTAATCCGTTCTTTTTCGAGCAGCTTAAATTCTTTACTGACATTTTTCAACTCCTCCAACTCTTTCATACGCAGGGCAGCTAAACTATCCACCGTTTTTTTAGTCGCTTCAAAAGTCGGTTTCAGATTTCTTCCGGCCGAAAGAAAGGACCCTGCTTTCGGAAACAACCGTCCTTTCAGATAGGTATTGGCTTCCATACCTTTCCCCTCGAATGTACTTTGCGGCTGGGAAGTACCCAAATATACTTTCAGTTCATCTCCGGGAGTCAGATACAAGGTATTTCGTCCGACACGGAAATAAGCAGGTTTGCTCAAAGGCAACACCAAATCGAAATTTCCATCTGCGTCCACGGGTATTTTTATCACTCCGGCATCCGAAATCTCACCGGCAGCTCCATCCGGAGCCATATTCACTTCTGCCGCTTTAAATTCTTTCAACGAACCATACAAATGCACCGTGTTATTTTTTTCCCCATACACGAGCAGCCCCCACATACAGAGACAAACGATCAAAATACTTTTCATTATTTTCAATTTTATCCTTATTCCTGAAACAATTTCGCTAATTTTTCATTCAACCATCCTCCACGGGCATTGGTGCTGACTACCCGGCCTTCGGCATCGACCAAAACACAGGAAGGCACACCATTGGTTCCGAAGAGTTTCATACATTCCTTGTCATAACTCTTCCCGTTCGCCCCGCAAACCTGTGTCCAAGCCATTCCTTCTTCCTTTACCGCCTTCAGCCAGGCATCCGTGTCGTCGTCTATCGAAATACTGACCATATCGAATCCCTTTCCATGGTAACGTTCATAGGTCTCTTTCAAATGGGGGATATCTGCCCGGCAAGGGCCACACCAGGATGCCCATAATTCCACCAAAGTATAATGACCTTTGCGTAATATCCCGGACAATTTCACCTTTTTCAAACCGGTGGTCAATACCTCGAAATCAGGCAATACATCTCCAACGTATAAAGGCTGGCCCAGGACAGCCTTCTCCAGCTTCTGTCCTTCCGGGGTTTTCCGAAACTCTTCCGGGAAAAGTCCGGCAACCTCCCGGGCAACCCGTCTTTCATGTGCCCGTACATTCAACCCTTTAGCCACATATACGGCTACCGGAGAGGAAATATGCCGACGAATAAAACCGACCCCGGTATAAAAGATACTGTCGCGTACGGCATCCATTTCCCGGACACAGCGAAATACGTCTTCTTCCGTTCCTTTTTTATAATAATACACATGCCGGTAAGCATCGAACAAACTATCGTTCTGCAAAACAAACGGAGTCACCCGTCGCTTATAAGCCATATACAGATCATGAGATTCCGACCCTTTCACCTGTAAACCGACAGGAAGTTCTTTTTGCAGCTTCGAAGGCATTTCAGCAAAAGGTAAAGTGACCTGAATAGCAGCATTCTCAACATAAACCGGAATATTCAGAATTTTATCCCACCCAAAAACCCGTTGTGAGGGATCTTTAAAATAAGTAATACAACGCAATTCCGGACCGTCAACTTTCCCTTTGAACTCAAACCGTCCGTTTTTTAACCGGGTACTATCGTAATAATGAGTTTGTCCGGTATTTGTCAGAAATACCCAATGATCATCCGGAGCTCCCTTCAATTCACCCTTCAGTACAAAGCCTTCCGGCTTGCCGGTACAAGCTCCTAACATCAATAAACCAGCTAGTATAATAAATACCTTCATACGCTCTATTTTTAAATAAATACAAAATCAGTAATTTCCCCAAAATCAGTATACACTTGCTTGGCCGGATAATGCTCACTATCCCCACCGACACTTCCGGTAGACGATAAATTCAGAATGACAAAATCTCCTTTACCGTTTCCCATATCGAAACCGATACCCAAACTATATTGCACATCAAATTCATAAGCATCGAAAGCATTACTGCTGGAAAGATAGCGCTTAGCGAATTTCATCTTCACCGCCTTACCTCCGGCATGGGTATAAATAGCTGTCGCCTTTCCTCCTGCCTGCTTGAAATCCAAACGATAAACCGTATTGCCGGAAGCATAAAAAAGAAGCCCACTGTACGGAGGGGTAGAGGCAAACACTGCACTCTCGTCCAAACCTTGGGGGATATTTATGGTATAATAGCCATTAAACGAAGCATTGTCCGAATAATTAAATCCTCTCGGATTGAACTCATAGACGAAACATCTGGTATCGTTTTTCGCCAAAGCATAGGCATACACACTGGTCCAGGCAGAAGCATACTGATAACCGGTTCCCAAATACAAGACTTTCTGGTCTTCAGGCAGTTTATTGGGATTTACAGCCGACACATTTCCATCCCGGGTCGGTATAGCCTTGATCAGATTCGTATTTTCCTCGCTTTCACTAAAATACAAGGGATCGTATTTCTTTACACCCAACCCGTCACTCGTATTATAATAGAAAGCGAAACGATGTCCTGCTTCATCGTACAACAGCGCATTATTACTGATTTTAGAAGCAAGCGTGATATTTACCTCTCCTTCCAGATCAGCAGCCGGCTCATAAATTTTCCCGGCACGGGGCGACTGATAAAGCATGCCGCCGGACAGCAACAAAGCACTGGCAGTGCCATCACCATCTGCTAAAGTGATATGCTGAAAATCAAAACTATTCTGAGCTAACGGAGCTACCATCCGCGTCAGGCTGTCTTTCTTTTCAAAATGTTTCCACTGGCAATACACGCCCGATTCTACCGGATCATCCGTAATGACGGTAAACATATTCCAGCCCGATCCTGTACCATAATACTTGCAGGAAGTCGTATACGACATCAAAGCCTGCGGTTTTCCGGTAAATCTTTTTCCGGTTTCTTCATAATAAGCATCTTCCTGTACGACGATGTCTCCCCCGATATATTCGACAGAACCTAATTCAGTCTGTCCGTTTTTACGGTGTAATATCATCCACGAACCGACATAAGGTTTGATCAATTCGATGGTCGTATTGACCGGATATTCTATATCCGTTATTCTATCGTATACATTCAAACGAAAATAATGGGCATAGGCCAGATTTTTAGCCTCAGGATCGATATGAAAACTTAAATTCTTTTCCAATCCAACCGTGTCGAACTTGCCATGTCCGTAAAAATTATGATTGGTTGTCGAATGCAGCCACGTATATTCCAGATTATCCTCATTTTCTTGTAAGGACTGAGACAATTGCGGTATAATTGTAACCGTCGTATCTTTATCCAGACGCACCGAATATACTTTATTCAAAGAGACATCCAGTGTATTTACCTCCTGATAAGTATAATTTCCCTTATCATCGTAGCACGAAGCCACGAGTAATCCTAATATAAAATAGATCAATCTTTTCATACTGTTCAAATTTTAAAGTAATTCCGAAATATCCGGGATCTCGATCCATTCTCCGGTGTTCTCATCAATCAAAGGCCGGTTGGCCGGATCCGCCTTATAAGCTTCTAAATCCGTATAAAATCCGTTCGACAAGAGTATATCGTAAAACTGATTGGTCATCATCCATTCATTCAGGGAAGTCCCTCCGTATTTTGTAATCAGATACCGGGCTTTCGTCTCACTATAATCGCCGAAATACATGGCATAGTAACCGTCCCATTCTTCCTCATTGGATCCCCATAAACCGAGATTTACCGTATCTTCGGCTTTTAATCTGAAAAATTGTCTTTCTAAAGTACCCGCTTCAAAATCAGATTGGGCATAATCGAAAGTCAGATTAGCCGAATATGTAGCATTACGTGTTGCCGGACGTTTTAAAAGTATTTTAAACACAGCCTGTCCGGTATCGGCAGGTACATAATAGGCTTCCGGAAATAAAACTTCCAATGCATTTTTATCAGGAGCATCGGTTTTAAATACCACTCTCCGGGGATAATCCACCATAGCACCGCTGATTTTCACCCCGATCAGTACGGTATCTACCCGCAATGAATCGCCCAACGGATTTATACCGAAATTCACCTCATAATGCAGATAAGTCGTATCGTCCTCCCAATAGGGCTTCTTATTCTGTCCCAGATAATAATCCCCCATAAAATTAATTTGCTGCCCGGTACCATATTGCACCATTTCATATTCCTGGCAACTGTATATGGCCAAAGCCAGTATCAAAAAGATAGATATTTGTATTCTTTTCATAATTCTTCCGATTAATTGGTTTTACCAAACAAAGTTTCATCATCCGGCCAGGAGAACATATAGTTACTTTCGGTCATATTACTGAGCGGACTATGTAAAAAAGTAGTATACCCATTGCGTTTATAGAAATAGAACAACTGTCCTTCTCCATAAAATTCTTTCCGGTACTCTTTCTCGATCTCATTCAAACGGTTAGTTTCCGTACAAACCGTCGGGTCTATACCACGCATTTCCCTTACCTTATTTAAATATCCGGCAGCCTCTTCAGGAGTTGCAGCACATTCTGCCAAAATGTAATACATCTCCGACAACCGGATCAATACGACCGTACCTTCTGTAGAAGCCCACAAATTCTCCTGTTTGTACTTTCTCATCGTAATCCCGTGAGTCCCGTAATCGAAGCCTACCCCCTCCCGGATACGTAAGTCATTCGACCCGTCATTGGCCACATCGAAAAGTTCGTCCAAAAACTCTTCCTCACTGATATAATAGGTATTCCCATTAGTGATCGTAGCCACCTGCTGGTCGAAATCGTCCACATACACCGAAAATACAATTTCTTTCGAACGCAATACATCGGAAGCATCTCCGATCAGATCGAAATAACCACTCCCGATCACCTGATTGGCATAATTCTCCGCCTCCGTCTTATTTCCGGCATACAGATACACCCGGGCCAACAAAGCTTTCACCGCATACAGATTCATCCGTTTATGACGATATACCAAAAAACGGTCGCCTCCCATATCCTCTTCCTCATAGTCACTAACCGGAAACTCAAAATTCAGGGGATCGGTACCGGTGAGTAAGGTTTCCGCTTTTTTCAGATCAGAAATAATACTGTCCATGACCACATTCGACGGTTGCAACTCCTTGATTTCTTTACTGAATTCAGTCCGGTAGGTAATGCGTTTAGAAGTGGGATTATC
>NZ_LARE01000080.1:0-10487 GCF_000980245.1 Odoribacter sp. N15.MGS-14 | reverse complement strand
TTCCTTAAAAAAACATCGGATTATTCATTCTTTTTTCCCGAGAAAAGAATATGCGGATTTGATACTTTGTAATGCCCTGTATGAATACAAGGATACGCTGTGTTTTTATTATGATAAAGATCGGATCATTTATCAGTTGTCTACTGATCGGGCCGAGGTACGCTACCGTCTGGATAAAGGCAAATACGATCGTTTGCAAACAAGGGAAGAATTTATGCAAGTTCAGGGGAAAGAGGTGCCTTATCGCCGGATCGATTTCGAACATTGTAATGAAACGGATAAATATGTAATCGGTTCTTATTATTTTAAAGGGAAGTTTTATATTTTCATTTATGATAAAGAAACGGAGATAACGAAAAATTATAGGTGGGTGAACAACGATTTATTGGGAACAGGTACAGAAGGGGGGATAAGATGGTTTAATTGGAATTATGGTTTGTGTTTTAAGCAGGATTACTTATGGATGATCGCTATTGATTGGATAAAGGTGATGGGGATCGTGAAAGGAAGATCGACAGCAGAAGAATGGGAGCGTTATTGTGAAGAACATCCGGATTTTATTCGTTATTATAACGAATTGCTACGTGACCGGGAAGATGAAGAGGGATGGGATACTGAAGTGGGAAGTAAGCTTTTCATACTTAAATATTATTTTAAATAATATGGATTTTTATGAAATGGAAAATCGATTATCCCTATGTGGTGTGTATCGTTTTTTTGATCGGAACAGGAATATGGATGAATTACCTGTCGATAAAAAAACAGGGATTGGAAAAAGAGGTCGAATGGTTCCGGCAGGAGACCGAACGGCTCGGGCAGTTTTATCAGCAGGTGACGGATCTTTATTTTACCGGTTTACAGGTGGTGACCATCGATCCGGGACAGGTTCAGGCCGATTCATTGAAAGAAGGTGTCGTGATTTGTCTGCCGACTACACCCCTGGATAGTTTGGAAGGAGCTGCCTTTAAGTATACCCTGAGCCGCTTGCAGACTTTGAAGGGGTGTAAAGTAGGAGTGTGGTTGTACGGTGAAGCTACCGGTGAAGTGGCCGATTGGGTAAAAGAATACGGATATGATTGTATTTATTCCGGCCGGAAACCGAATGGACTGCCCGATGCCAGTATATTCTATCTGGATACCGGGTGTAAAGCGGAAGCTCTTTTCAAACTCCAGCCTTATGCCGTTCATTTGTTAAATAAATATATGAAGTTTCTGAGAGATCACTATATGGCAGGAGGAACGGTGTACGTACAAATGAACAACAGCCGGAATTGATACAATAAATGATGAACGAAAAGGCTTTTTCGTTCATCATTTATTATTTTCGTTTAATACATATAGTCGTAAACAGGCAACTGTACCGGTTTGCCTTTCAGGGCTTCGATGGCTTTGGCGTTGAGGTAGTTTTTGCGGATCACGATACGGAACATGTATTCATCGAACCATTTGTCGGTGAATGTCAGATAGCCGTTGTGGCCGGAAGCTGCTCCCCAGCTGTTTTCGAACTCCCATTTTACGGGTTTGTCGTTTTCGTCGGTGTCGCAGGCCACCAGAGTCATGGCGTGGGAAGAACCGCTCTGACGGGTGAGGATACGGGCTTTTTTATCCATATCCAGTTTCACGCCTAACAGGGATTCATAATCGTACATTTCGGGATCGAGGATACCTTCTTCCCGGTTGAACTGTTTCCCTACATCGCAGGAGGCATACATCGGCTCGTTGTTTTTAATGGAAGCCAGGGCGGCCTCTTTGATATCTTCGTTGGGCAGATTGAGATAAATCCAGTTGATTCCCTCGATGGTATTCCGGTAATTCTGAATTTCGTATGTTTTGTAATATTCCCGGGTCGGATCGTTCATGATCATGATATAGTTGGAAGGACTGTAGTCGGCCGGGGTGATTTCTTTGTAGAACTGTTTCGGCGTGTAATTGGCCAGCTCTTTGATATTCCCGTCTTTATCCTTATATCTCCACGTAAACTGATGAGGAGGCTCACCCAGGCAGAGGGCCAGAATCCGGTATACTTCTTTCAGCGTAGCCATTTTAGCGTTTGTAAGTTCCTTCCCTTTTTTGCCGGCAGCAGTCATTTCGCGCAGTTCATAACCACCTTGGCGCAGTTTTTCATTGATGATGCTCACCATCTGGGAAGTATTGTTGGAATGAGCGGTTTCGGGCATCACTTCCTGAGGCACTACTCCGTATTTCTCGGCAGCATTGTAATAAAGGTTCCATACTCCGCCGTCTCCTACAGGAGCTTTGAAGTATTCCACTACTGTCCGGTCGTCCATCGGTTGCTTGGCGGTTGCGATGATGTTTTCGAGGAAAAGATTCGACTTTTCGAAGATATCCCAGAAATACAGGTAGTTGTGTGAAAAATCGAATTGGCTGAGGTTGTATTTTTTCATGATCGACGGGCGTAATACGTTCATTGAGGTAAACATCCAGCACCGTCCGGAACTGAGCTGATTGGTAATGCCTTTCACATCTGCCCGGTATTTGAAATAATGGTCGATTTTACCTTGCAGATCACGGTTCAGGGCATTGCCTTTGATGTCTTTGTCGGCAGTCAGTATGTTCTGAATGGCTTTCGTAGAAGCATCCTTTTTGAAACTACTCTGGATTTCCTGCAGGTCTTTTTCGGAGAGCGCTTGTGCGAAAACTCCGGAGCAGGCCAGAAAGAGGGTCGTTGTGATTAAGGTTTTCTTCATTGTATCGGTATTTGAATTAAAAAATTACAGATGGATTACTTCGTCATAGGCAGCTGCTGCAGCCTCCATTACGGCTTCACTCATCGTCGGGTGCGGGTGAACGGTTTTGATGATATCGTGTGCGGTAACCCCTTTCTTCCGGGCTAAAACCAGTTCGGCAATCATTTCAGTGACGTTGGCACCGACCAGATGTGCACCGAGCAGTGTATGGTCCTTGGCATTGAAGATCAGCTTTATAAATCCATCGTTAGCTCCGGCTGCACTAGCTTTCCCTGAAGCGGTAAAAGGAAATTTACCGATTTTCAGTTCGTAACCGGCTTCGGCGGCTTTCGCTTCACTCAGGCCGACGGAGGCTACTTCGGGCGAAGTATAGGTACAACCCGGAATGTTGCCGTAATCGATCGGTTCGGGAGTCAGGCCGGCTAATTTTTCTACACAACAAATGGCCTCTGCCGAAGCAACATGGGCCAGAGCCGGACCGTGTACGATATCTCCGATGGCATACACGCCTTCGACATTGGTACGGTAGTAGCCGTCTACTTTAATTTTACCTCTTTCCATTTCGATACCCAGTTCTTCCAACCCGATGTTTTCAACATTGGGAGCGATACCGACAGCCGACAATACCATTTCAGCTTCGTAGGTCTCGATTTGATCTTTCTTATTCCGGATATTGATTTTCAATAATTCACCACTGGTATCGATACTCTCGACGGTAGATTTTACCAATACTTCGATACCGGCTTTCTTGAACGAGCGTCCCACCTGTTTAGATACTTCTTCGTCTTCGACAGGCAGGATCGTAGGCATAAATTCCACCAGGGTCACTTTAGTCCCCATCGCATTATAGAACCAGGCCAGTTCCGAACCGATAGCTCCGGAGCCGACTACCAGCAGTGAAGCCGGTCGATGATCGAGGGTCAGCGCTTCACGGTAACCGATAATCCTTTTCCCATCCTGAGGAATGGCCGGCAATACCCGTGAACGTGCACCGGTAGCCAGGATAATATGTTTCGCTTCGTATATCGTTTGTTCCCCGGCGGCTGAAGTAACCGCTACTTTTTTATCTGCCGTCAGTTTCCCATGTCCGGGAATTACGGTAATGTTATTTTTTTTGAAAAGATACTGGATGCCTTTGCTCATTTTGTCGGCAACTCCCCGGCTACGGGCGATGATTGCCTGAAAATCGGGCTCTGCATGTTCGATCTGGATTCCGTAGGCCTCTGCATGTTGTGCATATTCGAGTACCTGAGCCGATTTTAATAAAGATTTGGTTGGGATACATCCCCAGTTCAGGCAGATTCCTCCTTGTTCGGCACGTTCCACTACAGCGACATTAAAACCCAATTGAGCACCACGAATGGCAGCCACATACCCACCGGGGCCACTCCCGATGACGATTAAATCGTAATTCATATTTCAAACGTTTTAAATTTTCTTTGCTGCCACAAAACTAATAAAAGATCAGGGATAAAACAGCGCTTTATCCGATTTGGTAGAAATTTTTTCAAGGAAACTGGAGAAAAAAGGCGAATAATTTAAAAAAGTAGAATTATTCTGTACTAATTCGTCTTCGGTGATCGGAATTGGAGACCCGGTCGCTTCTGTCGGTCGTCTACCTTTTTCTTTCACTGACCGGCGGAACTCCTCGCAAGCTCGTCAGACACCACCGGTCGGGCGTTCAGAAAAAGCAAGACGACACTCGACAGAGCTCCAATGGTCTCCAATCCCGATCACCTCCGACTAACGTTATCACTGAATTGCAGACCAGTCTTGATTTAAGAAAGATTATTCTCACTGGAAATAATCCGGACGGTCCGTCTTCCTGCTGCTGCAAATTTCTGGTTGTATTTTCTTTGCCGGTTAGCTCTGCCGTGAGATGCAGGGTTTTATGCCGGAAGACCATTGGAGCGGGAACGAGGGTTCGGTTAGGTTTTCCGAACGCCCGACCGGTGGTGTTTGACGAGCTTGCGAGGAGTTCCGCCGGTCAGTGAAGGAAAACCTTAACGGACCGGTCCAGGCGAACCGGTCTGACGGTATAAAACCCGAAATCGGAATAGATAGAAAAAAAATAAACCTAGGTATAATTAGTTCGTAAAGTTCTTAAAGTTGCTCCTTCGTTGCTTAAAAGTTCATAAAAAAAGCACCCGCAGGATCCAGGGACTTATAAACTAATTTAATTTTACAATTGAACGGATGGTTATTTTTTTGTTATCTGATTTTGTTTATCAGCCAGCTGATCAGGAAAAAGAGAAGGAAACAGATTACGATGGTGGCACCGGTGGGAATATTCAGAAAGGCAGAAAGGAATAGTCCGGTAATCGAACCGGCGGTACTGACCAGGGCGGAAGCCAATAGTTGCTGTTTGAAGTTTTTGTAAAAGATGCCGGCGATAGCCTGAGGAATAGTCAGATAGGAAATGACCAGAATGATTCCGGCTAATTTCAGGGACAGCACGATACAAAGGGCGATGATCAGTGTGATGGCGATGTCTATCCGGTTGACATGCACATGGTGAGTACGGCTGTATTCTTTATCGAAAGCGATGTAGAATAACGGACGGTAGAAACGGGCGAAAAAAAGGATGATACCCAGACATAGAACCACGGAAAGGATAATCTGTTCCCGGGTAACGGTCAGGATATTCCCGAAGAGATACGACATCAGATTGGGGGCATACCCTGGAGTGAGGTAAATAAACAGGATACCGATTGCCATACCTGCCGACCAAAAGATGCCGATCAGGGAATCTTCCTTGAGCTTTTTACTGTCGGAAAGGAACAGAATTCCCAGGGCAGATAAAATCGAGAAGGCTGTGGCACCTAACATAGGAGATAACCCGAGGTAATATGAAAGTCCTAAGCCGCCGAAAGAAGCGTGGGTGATTCCGCCGCTGATGAATACCATTCGTTTGGCAACGATGTAGGTACCTACCAATCCACAGCTGATACCGATCAACAACGTACTGATCAACGCATTCTGAAAAAAATCATATTTTAAAAGTTCCAGCATCTTCGATTCTTTTTATTCATTATTTCTTCTTCCTTTTTTCCTCAAGTCTCCTTTTTCGTCTTTTCCCTTTTCGTCTCTTTGCCTATAGCTTTTAGTAGCTTCACCGCCTGCTACTGTTTACCTTTTTCGTGTTCCTTCAGCACCCGGTGCGGAATTTTTCCGTGAGTGATCAACTCGATGGGACAGTGGTACGATTGCAACTGTTCTGCACTGATCAGGTTAGAATTATGATAATGCAATTCCCGGTTGACACAAGCGATAGTCTTCACATAGGAACAGATAGTTCCCAGATCGTGAGATACCATGACTATGCTCAGCGATTTATTGAGTTCTTCCAGGATGGTGTAAAATTCCTTTTCGAAATTACTGTCTACATAAGTTGTCGGTTCGTCGAGGATCAGGATGCGGGGAGACGCAATGATCGCCCTGCAAAGGAATACCCGTTGCATCTGTCCGCCCGATAAATCGCCGATCGGTGCTTTCTTATATGCTCCCATACCGTATTGATCGAGTAAATCCCAGGCTTTTTGTTTTTCGGCTCGGGTATAGGATTTGTAAAGTCCCTTTTCGGACATCAGGCCGGAGAGGACTACTTCGGTGACATCGATGGGAAAACGCTGGTCGAAACGGCTGTTCTGTGGTAGATAGCCGAAGAGATTTTGTCTGGAGACGGGGTAAATGACCTCTCCGCTATAAGGCTTCAGTAACCCCAGTATCACTTTGAGCAGGGTGGTTTTTCCGCCCCCATTGGGACCGATGATGCCAAGAAAGTCATGCTCATAAATTTTCAGATTGACTTGATGAAGAATGACTTCATGGTCATATCCGGCGCTTACATTTTTGAGTTCGAGTATGGGGGGCATGTTATTTTTCAGGTAAATATTTATCTAGGGTATCGATCAATCGGTTCATTTCAGCTGTCCAGTTTTCGGTCAGCGGGTCGATCTGAATGATTTGGCCTCCGATTTGTTTGGCTACGGATTCGGCATTATTGACATCGAATTGACTTTGGATAAAGATCATATGGATATTTTTTTCCAGGGCCAGATCGATGATTTTTTTCAAATGGGCCGGATTGGGTTCTTTCCCTTCGTCTTCGATCGAGATTTGTTCCATCCCGTAATCGGCAGCAAAATAAGTCAAAGCCGGATGATAGATCAGAAATATTTTGTCTTTTTTATGATCCAGTACTTGTTTGGCACGATCGGCAATGCTGTCGATCTTCTGGAGAAGGGCCTGGTAATTTTGTTCGAACTGTAGTTTTTGTTCCGGATATTTTTCCGATAGTACTTCATAGACGGTAGTGGCCATAGTGCGGGCATGTGCCGGAGAAAGCCAGATATGAGGATCTACTCCGTCGTGTTCGTCACCTGCGGCATGCGTATGCCCACAGCTTCCGTGAATCAGTTGCAGGTTGGCGGAGTGATTTACGATTTGGATATCCGGGCGGTTTTCGAGAACAGGAAATAGATGGATTTGTTCGAAAGGTAAATAACCGATGGTGAAACAAAGGTCGCTATCGTATAACTTCTTCAGTTGTTCCGTACTTAGATCACAGGTAGCCGGATTCATACCCGGAGGTATCATGACATTCACCGTCAGGTAATCACCGGCGATTTGTTCTGTCAGGTATTTTTGAGGAAGAATACTGACGCTCACCAGCCGGGTAGAAATGGATTTATTTTTACAGGAAATCAGGAGGTTCCCGATCAGAAAGAAAAAAAGGAATAAACGAAAATATTTGGTAATCATTGTGTTGAATAAAATATGTAAATCAAGTTATCTGTGCTATTTAGATTCGGTAAAGATAAGCTAAATTATCGGAATTTGAAACAGTAGTGTCATTTTCCAAATCTGTATTTTGTTAAATTTTCAATCGGCATTTTTATTTTTCGATTTTTACTTTATATTTGTCATGAATGAATACGAGCCATGGTCCTTTTTAATTCTAATATCAACCTGAATAATAATTGCAATGCAGAGCGGTTGCAAAGGGGAGGTTATGGTTAAAAACGGAACAGATCAGATATATGGATGAGCCTTCCCGATGCGGGGAGGCTTTTTTGTTGGTTATAAACTTAAATTTTTACCCTTATGAAGCAATTATTTTTACCGGAAGACTACACTTCGGTCTTGGATGTATGGCAGACAGAGCATGCCATTAAATTTATCAAGGACACCTTTCAATTGGCGCTGGCTGCGGAATTGAAGTTGCGCCGGATTACAGCACCTATTGTCGTTCCTTCGGGGAAGGGCTTGAACGATAACCTGAGCGGTACTGAACAGCCGGTGAGTTTCGGAGCCCGTGTATTAGGAGGACAACGAGCCGAGATCGTACAATCGCTGGCCAAATGGAAACGTTATGCTCTTTGGCGGCATCATATTCAGCCGGGTATGGGAATTTATACCGATATGAACGCTTTACGTCCGGATGAGACGATCGATAATATTCATTCGGTGTATGTCGATCAGTGGGATTGGGAGAAGGTGATTACCCCGGAAGAACGCACGCCGGAGCGGTTACAGCTTTGTGTCGAGAGAATTTATGCGGCCTTGAAACGTACCGAATTTTTATTGAGTGAACAATTCCCGGTATTACAACCCTTTTTACCCGATCGGATTCATTTTATACATGCCGAAGAGTTGAGAAAGCAATATCCCGGTTTGTCCCCCAAGGAAAGGGAAGAACGAATAGCCTGCCAGTTCGGGGCGGTTTTTATCCGGGGGATCGGAGGAGCTTTGGGGGATGGAACGATTCACGACGACCGTTCACCGGATTATGACGACTGGTCCACTGAGGCGGAAGACGGTTCGGTAGGTTTGAACGGAGATATCATTGTATGGAACCCTGTATTACAGTCTGCTTTCGAGATTTCTTCGATGGGGATCCGGGTGGATCGGGCTGCCTTGGAAAAACAATTGTGGCTGAAAAATGCAGGGGACCGGAAAAAATTGTATTTCCACTCTCTTTTGTTGGAAGGGAAATTACCCCAAACAATGGGGGGAGGAATCGGACAATCCCGGCTCTGTATGCTCTTATTGCAGAAATGTCATATCGGAGAGGTACAAGCCGGCTTATGGCCCGATGAGGTATTGACCGAATGCGAAAAAGCCGGGGTGTTTTTGTTTTAATACCGATAAAACAGAAAAAACGGTAACAACGGAAAGCATTATTGCTATTACCCTTGTTACCGTTTTATCGGTTGGCACCTGATTATTTTATTTCCTTCATCAGGCTTTCTACAGCTGCTTCCAGTTGCAGATCACGGCCTTTCATGGCGCTGGCCGGGTCGTTGGTCACTTTGATGTCCGGTTCGAGCTGCATATTCTCCAGGATGCGGCCTTGGTTGTCTTTCATTCCTACCTGAGGAATACCGAATACCAGGCTCGGATCCATCAGAGTTTCCCACCATACGGCGGTCATCGTTCCCGGTACAGGCATACCGATTACTTTACCGAGTCCCAGTTCTTTGTAGGCCCAGGGGAATCCGTGGGCGTTACTGTAGTTGCTTTCGCTGACTAATACGGCCGACGGTTTGTTCCATTGAGTGAACGGATCTTCACCGATGAATTGGCCACGTGGAACGAATTCGGCGTATTTCTTACCGCTCAGCAGGTGTAACAGGTCTTCATGTAGCCAGCCTCCGCCGTTGTAACGGGTGTCGACGATTATCGCTTCTTTGTTCCGGTATTTGCCCAGTATTTCAGAATATACTTTACGGAAACTGGGACTATCCATGCTCTTCACATGTACGTAACCGATTTTCCCATTGGATAGTTTTTCAACCATTTCCTGGCGTTGTTTTACCCAGCGGTTATATAGTAAACCGTTTTGGTTGCCGTAAGTGGTCGGTTTCACATATTCCTCCCATTCCTTTTTGGTAGAAGGATCGTAGATTGTCAGCATTACCCGTTTACCGCTCAGGCCTTCCAGTATCTGGAAATAATCCTGTCCTTTTTTGATTTCCTGATTGTTGATTTTCCGGATAATCATACCGGGTTTGATTTTACCACTGGTTAGATCCAGCGGACCTTTCTCCAGGATTTCCTTGATCTTCAGGCCATCGCCGTCGAATGTCTCGTCGTAAAAAACACCCAGGGCTGCCGTCTGTGAAGAACTGCCGCCTCCTTTGTAGCTGGCACCGGTATGGGAAGCATTCAGTTCGCCCAGTAATTCGGCCAACATTTCGGCAAAGTCGTAATTGTTGTTGATATAAGGCAGGAAGCGGGCATATTCTTTTTTATAGAAAGCCCAATCGATATTGTGAATAGTAGGATCGTAGAATTTATCTACTACTTGCTGCCAGACGTGATCGAACAGGTAAGCCCGTTCTTCGGGTTTCTTCCATTCGAACTCGGCATTGTAGCTCATACCTTTCAACTGGCCGGAATTCATATCCACTTTAGAGATTTGTCCACCGGAAAGCAGGTACAGGTTTCTGCCGTCTTTACTCATAACGAGAGCACCGCCTCCTTTGTTCAGTTTGGATAACATACGGGTACTTCCGTTTTTGAAGTCTCTGACCCAAAGGTCGTAACCGCCTTCAAAAGCGCTCAGGTAATATAGTTTTGAAGCGTCGTTGGTCAGTACGGCGTCGCCCAGACGGGAAGAATTGATGGTCAGGCGTACCATCCGGTCTTCCAGGTTTTCAAAGTCGATTTTGAGTTCGGGGAGCTTGTTTTCTTCTGCTTTCGCTTTTTTACCTTCTTTTTCTCCTTCGTCTTTTTTATCTCCCTCTTCTTTTTTACCTTTTTTCCCGGCTTTAT
>NZ_LARE01000081.1:0-10618 GCF_000980245.1 Odoribacter sp. N15.MGS-14 | reverse complement strand
AGTTGTTCCGGTTACTTCAACCTCTAAGGGTTTTACTTCTACAAAAAACGGGCATGCCGGATTTTTCTTCACTTTAAAATAAGCCTCTCCTTCCAAATATACCCTTCTCTCTTTTTCCCGGAAAACTACCGGAAAGGTAAGTTTCGACTCGGCATTCAGCAATACTTCCGAACCATCGGCCAACACCAATACATACTCTCCACCTCTGGGCACTTGCAGGGTATGGTATTCACTCAACTGTACGCTATCCGTAACACTCCGGTAAGATAAAGCCCCCTCTCCGACATGCGGAGCCTCTTGCCGTTTGCTTAAATTCATTCGGGCTACTTCATCCTTCAAATCGATCTCAGTCCCATCTCCCAGGGTCAATATGGCATGTCGTTTCGCACCGGGAAGATTTTCACCTGTCACAATTCCCTGTTGACCGGAAAATACCCCGCTAGCCGGATCATAAAATAATCCGCTTCCTATTCCTATCAATAATAATACAACAGCAGCATAACTCCACTTTTTTATCCGTGACACCCGCCGGTACCCCGCCAACCGTCCGTTCAAACGTTCCCAGTTTTGTACATGCTCTTCCTCGTTTTTGATAAAACGCCGGAAGTTATTCTCCCAATACTCTTGTTTGCTTAACCGGATATAAATTTCCTCATGTCTCGGTGAAAGATTCCGCCATTCGGTTAGTTCCTGTTCCTGCTTATCATCGGCGATTCCCTGAAAATGAAGGAAAATGAGCCGGGCTATATATTCTTCTGGGGTCTGTAACATTTCTTTGCTTTTATAACTAAAGCGAACAAGCCCTACTTTGGTGTAATCAAAAAGTTATATTTTTTTATTTTTTTTCTTAAGGAAAGCAAAACCACAGCCACAAGAAATTCAACATCAACCCTATAACATTTAAGACAAATTTAATATATTATTCTTTTAATATCCTTTTAAGACGTTCAGCTTGAAATTTTTCACAATTTTCTATATTTATACAGGCACTTATATACAATTTACACTTATAAATGTCGGATAAAGTAGTTATGGTACGGAAACCAGTAGCAAAGAAAGGCTTACAACACCGGATCAGCTCCCGAACAATGTTTATTTTGAAGAAGTAGCCCGGCAACTCCAGTTATCGGGGCATGAATTAACCCATTTATTGTGGGAGAAATACAATCCTTCCGGGATATGGGTGGTTATACTGGCAACAGGCCTCTGTTCAAGTCTATTTCTCTGGATTTACGATAAATTTACAACCCGGAAAATTCAGGCCCGGTTATGACGTTCGGTCAGCAGTTGCGGCAAATGCTTTTGTAAAGCCGGCATATTCGGGTAGATCAAGTCGGCCCCGGCCTCTTGCAATTGTTTTTCAGGAATAGGCCCTGTATTCACGGCAATAGTGAAAACTCCAGCCGCCACACCGGCTTTTACCCCCAAAGGTGCATTTTCTACGATGAAAGCTTCGCCGGGCATAGCATGTGCTTTTTCCAGGCCTTTCAGGTAAGGTTCCGGATGGGGTTTACCATGCCCGACATCAAAAGCGGTTACCAAAGCCGAAGCATCGATAAAACCGGCATATTCTTCGGTCAACCGTTTCAACAACGATTGTTGGCCGGAACCGGTAACGACAACGGGCAATAAACCGTGCTCCCGGACAATCTTCAAAACCTCTTTGGCCCCCGGCATAGGCCTAGCCTCGGGCAGCTCATTAAAGTATTTACTTTTTAAGGTATACAGTTCTTCAATCTCCTGCTTAGTCGCTTGCCGATGATAGGTCCGCTCAAAAATCAAATTAATCGTCCATTCGGCCGTAGCTCCCTCATATTGATAAAATTCATCTCTTTCACAAGGGATCTCCCGGGAAGACAAAGCTCTATACCAAGCTAACGTATGATTCTTCATCGAATCGAATAATACGCCGTCCATATCGAAGAGTACTGCTTTCAACGGATGTCCTTTTTTTATCTCGACCATAATGATAGTATTAAAACACAATTCAATAGCAAAACGAAAAACAAACGAATTCGTTCGTCAGCCCAGTATAAACAAACGGGAAAGTTTATAAAACAGTCACACAAGATTAGAATATTTTATTCTGTTACCCCCTAATCCTTTCGCCTTTCTTAAAGCCAATGCAACTCTTTCAATCGTATTCCCCGCTCCCATCCACCGACCAGGTAATGGATTCAACCGACGGCAGGAACCTTATCGTCAGTCATAATTATCAATTAGCAAACAAAAATATAAAAAGGTGAGAGCAAAACAACCAACTTACTTGATTGTTTTTGCCAAACCGTATCCTATATACCAATATAGGAAAAGCATCTAATCTCATTTCATAAAAAATAAGACAGTGATATACAATATTTATACTTATAAACGTAGAATTATTCCGGTACTTGTTCGTCTCCGGTGTTCGTGTTCGGGGACCCGGTCGCTTCTGTCGGTCGTCTAGCCCTTTCTTTCACTGACCGGCGGAACTCCTCGCAAGCTCGTCAGACACCACCGGTCGGGCGTTCAGAAAAAGCAAGACGACACTCGACAGAGCTCCAATGGTCCCCGAACACGAACACCTTCGACTGACGTTATCACTGAATTGTAGATCAGTCTTGATTTAAAAAAGATCATTCTCCCTGGAAATAAGCCGGACCGTCCGGCTTCCTATTACTGTAAATTTCCGCTTGTATTTTCTTTGCCGGTTAGCTCTGTCGTGAGATGAAGGATTTTGTGCCGGAAGACCATTGGAGCGGGAACGAGGGTCCGGTTAGGTTTTCCGAACGCCCGACCGGTGGTGTCTGACGAGCTTGCGAGGAGTTCCGCCGGTCAGTGAAGGAAAGCCTTACCGGACCGGTCCTAGCGAACCGGTCTGATGGTATAAAAACCGGAATCGGAATAGAAAGAAAAAATAAACCTACTATAAATCGGGACATTGCTGCAAAATGGATTGCATAATGACAGCTGCAGCCTCGGCATCGGCCAGGGCATGGTGATGATTTTTCAGGTCATATCCGCAAAAGGAAGAAACGGTATGCAACTGATAGTTTTCCAGTCCTTTAAATAATTTCCGGGAAAGGCGGTAGGTACAGTAAAAGGAGTAACCGGGATAATCCATTTCGTAAAGCCGAAAGACAGCTTTCAGGCATCCCTCGTCGAACATGCTATTGTGAGCCACCAAAGGTATCCCTTCAATCATCGGAGCAATTTCCCGCCATACCGTAGGAAAAGCCAGAGCTTCCTCGGTATCCTCCCGACTCAAACCGTGAATAGCTGTATTACGCCGGGAATAAAAATTCGGTGCAGGATGAATCAGACTGTAAAACCGGTCTTCGATCACCCCCCGGTTCATCACGACGATCCCCACCGAACAAACACTGGTCTGCTGCCAATTGGCTGTCTCGAAATCTATTGCAGCAAATTTCTCCATTTTTACTTCAGCATTTATTTAGACAAAAATACATCATTAAAGCTTAAGATTTTCAAAACCCAGGCAACTGCATGACTACTGTGGGTATCAGTAACAGAAAACCCAGGACGACAAACAACAGGAGGATTTTGGCAAACCATTTTACCCACACCTCATAGGGAATGCGGGCGATTCCCAAAGCACCGATCAATACGGCGGAGGTGGGCGTGATCATATTGGTAAATCCATCACCGAACTGGAAAGCCATCACTGTAGCTTGCCGGGAAATACCGATGACATCCGAGAAGGGAGCCATAATCGGCATCGTCAAAGCAGCTTTGGCCGATCCCGAAGGGATAATGATATTGATCAGCGTCTGAATTACATACATCGCACCAACCGAAGCCACTCTTCCGGCCTCGTTCATCAGAGAAGCCAAGGCATGTAATATAGGATCGATAATACGCCCGTCCTGCAAAATCTGGATGATACCTCCGGCCAGCCCGACCACAATAGCCGCCGATAAGATATCTTTGGCTCCTTCGAGAAACAATTTGATGATGCCGTCGGCATCTTTGCCCGCAGCATACCCCGACAACACTCCCATCGCCAGGAAAATCGCCGAGATTTCGGGCAGGTACCAACCATGCCCCATCACTCCGATCACCAGAAAGATGACCGTAAAAGCCAGGATAGAAAGGATGAAAAAATGAAAAGATTTCCGTAACCCCAACCATCCGAACAAAGCGAACAAAACCGTACCGACCGGCACAGCATAAAAAGTGACCGAAGCATTCCCCAAACTAAAAGTAGTAGCCGGATAAACGACAGCAAAAATAATCAGAGACACGACAATCAATCCATACACGACATAAGAAGCCACCGGGACCGTATAAGCAACCTCTTCGCCACTTTCGCTACGGCGATTCCGCCAATATTCGTCGGCCCGATACATCGGGGAAAGGGTCGGATGGCGTTTCACCCGGGCAGCATAGATCAACACACAGGCAACTAAAATCACGGTAAGCAAAAACCAGCAAAACAAGCGGTATTCAAAACCGGAAAACAAAGGTAAGTCGGAAAGTCCCTGAGCGATACCGATGGTAAACGGATTCAGAATCGCTCCGGCAAATCCTACGTGGGCCGCAACATAGACCATACACAATCCGGTAATCGAATCATACCCCATCGAAATAGCCAAAGGTACAATGATAATCACAAAAGCCAGCGTTTCTTCGCTCATACCGAAAACAGCCCCGAACATACTGAACAAGAAGATAATCATAGCGATCACCAGGTTGTTCACCCCGATCCGCTTCATAAAACGATGCCGTTCCAATCCCTGTGTAAAACGCAAAAAAGAAAAAATCCCTACATCGATCGCCCGGCTATTGTTCATAATCTGAAAAGCCCCGCCGATAATCAGTAAAAAGGCTATGATTCCGGCCTGCTTCTCAAATCCTTGCAACAAAGAAGAAAATACCTGCCAGGTCTGTGGTGCCGATTCCACCGCATGATAAGAATTGTCGACAATCACCGTCCGGGTTGTTCCATTGACCTCGACGGTATGGCGACTATACTCTCCTGCCGGGATAATCCAGGACAAAACGGCACAAATCAGAATAATTGAAAAAATAATCGTATAAGTATGAGGAATCTTTTTCAGCATAGCACATTAAATAGTTAAACTTTTCCGACACACGTACGGTGAGGAACAAAGGTATATATATTTTTTTATCGGTCTATGTTTTATTCTACACATCGTGGAAAAAATCGGTTAGACGATTAACAATCCGGGGAACAGTTTTTGTCGTACAACAAATTATTGCGAAATTTGCAATTCCAGAGACATCCTGGGCATAGGCACTTTCGTCCGACAAAAAACGAGTTAGAAATGTATACAGCAATCAGAAAAATCATTGAAGCAGCCTGGGAGAACCGGGAATTATTGAAGAAAGAAGAGACCCGGTCGGCTATCGATCAGGTAATCGGGTTACTGGACAAAGGGAAATTGCGCACGGCTACTCCAACCGACGAAGGTTGGCAAGTGAACGAATGGGTAAAAAAAGCGGTTATCTTATATTTTCCAACCCAACCCATGTCGACCATGACCACGGGACCATTCGAGTATCACGATAAGATCCGGCTCAAACAAGATTATGCAGAATTAGGAGTACGGGTAGTTCCTCCGGCTGCCGCCCGCTATGGAGCCTATGTCGCCCCGGGAGTGGTGATGATGCCTTCCTATGTCAATATCGGTGCTTATGTCGATTCGGGAACGATGGTAGATACCTGGGCGACTGTCGGTTCGTGTGCTCAGATCGGGAAAAATGTACATCTTAGCGGAGGAGTCGGGATCGGAGGAGTATTGGAACCGGTACAAGCAGCACCGGTAATTATCGAGGACAACTGCTTCATCGGTTCGCGTTGTATTATTGTGGAAGGTGCCCATCTGGAAAAAGAAGTCGTACTGGGTGCGAATACGGTAATCACCGCCTCGACCAGGATCATCGATGTCACGGGAAATGAACCGGTAACATACCAGGGTTATGTGCCGGCCCGGTCCGTCGTGATCCCCGGTTCACGAAAAAAGCAATTTCCTGCCGGCGAATACGAAGTGCCCTGTGCTCTGATCATCGGCAAAAGAAAAGCATCGACCGACCTGAAAACCTCGTTGAACAGTGCATTACGGGAATTCGACGTGCCGGTGTAAAAGATATTAAAACCAAATTCAGATTATAAGATTAGAAATATATGGAGAAAATTAAAGCAGCCGTTATCGGATACGGCAATATCGGGAGATATGTAGTAGAAGCACTCCAGGTTGCTCCCGATTTCGAGATCGTGGGTATTGTACGCCGGAATGCCGCCGAGGTTCCGGAAGAACTGCACAACTACAAAGTAGTAAGCCGTCTGCAGGATTTGGAAGGGGTTCAGGTAGCTATTTTATGTACCCCGACCCGCAGTGTGGAACACTATGCAACCGAAGCCCTCCGGCTAGGTATCAATACGGTAGACAGTTTCGACATACACACTCAAACTGTCGACTTACACCGCACTTTGGGAGAGGTAGCCCGTAAACATCAGGCTGTTTCCATTATGTCGGCCGGTTGGGACCCGGGAACAGATTCTGTAATACGTGCACTATTGGAAGCCTGTGCTCCGAAAGGTTTGACTTATACAAACTTCGGCCCCGGCATGAGTATGGGCCATACGGTAGCCGTCAAAGCGATCGAGGGAGTAAAGGCCGCCCTGTCTATGACTATCCCCACGGGAACCGGGATTCACCGCAGAATGGTATATATCGAACTTCAGGAAGGATATCTCTTCGGTGAAGTTGCACAGCAGATCAAAAACGATCCTTATTTCATAAATGATGAGACCCATGTCTTGCAGGTTGAAAAAGTAGACGACTTACTGGATATGGGCCATGGCGTCAACCTTACCCGGAAAGGCGTGTCGGGAAAAACACAAAACCAATGGTTCGAGTTTAACATGCGGATCAATAATCCGGCCCTGACCGCTCAAATTATGGTATCTTCAGCCCGGGCTTCGATGCGGCAACAACCCGGATGTTATACGCTGATCGAGATCCCGATGGCCGACCTGTTATATGGCGAACGGGAAGAACTCATCGGCCATCTGGTCTAAACCGGAATGTCTAATGATTTATGATTTACGATTTTTCTCTGCCATATAAAGTGTGCAAGGTTATCATCGTAAATCATAAAACAAAAAGCCAAAAGGTGATTAAGGTAAAGAAAAACTTCGTATTTTCGCCCTTTGAAATCTATATTATATGAACGATAAACTCAAAGAGGAAATCCGGAAAACGCTGGGAATCCTGAAAAACGGAGGTGTAATTCTTTATCCGACCGATACGATCTGGGGATTGGGTTGTGACGCCACTAATCCGGAAGCTGTCAAACGGATTTATGACATCAAAAAACGGGCCGACAACAAATCGATGCTTGTATTGTTGGACGATGCAGGGAAAATAGCTTCCTATGCCGACGTCCCGGATATAGCCCTCGATTTGATCGAAGTGGCCGACAAACCGACAACTATCATCTATCCGGGTGCTAAACGTTTGGCACCCAATCTGATCGCAGAAGACGGTACGATCGGTATCCGGATTACGCGGGAAGAATTTACCCGATCTTTAATTTTCCGTTATAATAAACCCATCGTTTCGACTTCGGCCAATATCAGCGGCGAACCCTCCCCTCATTTTTTCGGGGAAATCAGTGAGGAGATCAAAAATGCAGTAGACTATATCGTAGATTATCGCCGCAACGATCATAACCCGGCAGCTCCCTCGAGTATTATCAAACTGGGAATGGGCGGGGAGATTCAAATTATCCGGAAATAATCTTTAGCTCTTGACTTTAAACATTCGACTTTAATTATGGCTTTGATTTTAAATATAGATACCTCTACTTCTGTCTGCTCGGTAGCCTTAGCCCGGGACGGAAAAATGATTGCCTTGAAAGAAAATAACGAGGGATTGAACCACTCGGTTTTATTAGGCACCTACATCGACGAAATCCTAAAAGACAATCACATGGATGCCCATTGTCTGGATGCCGTTGCGATCAGTATGGGCCCGGGGTCGTATACCGGATTACGCATCGGAGTATCTATGGCGAAAGGAGTATGTTTCGGAGCAGGTAAACCTCTGATCGCCGTACCGACCTTACAAGCACTGGCCTTATCGGTATCGGAACGGATACGGGAAGAAGCGCTGTATTGCCCGATGATCGACGCCCGCCGGATGGAAGTCTATACCGCTTTTTTCGACCGTAACAACCAAAAGGTCATCGATACCAAAGCAGAAATCGTCGACGAAAATTCGTTTGCCGATTTATTGGCCGGACATAAAATTTATTTTTTCGGAAATGGCAGCGACAAAGTCAGGATGCTCCTTACCGCTCCTAATGCTCATTTCATGGGACAAGTAGAAACCTCTGCCCAGCACATGATCCCCCTTGCAGAGGAGCTGTTCGGCCGGCAAGAATTTGTCGATGTCGCCTACTTCGAACCGTTTTATCTCAAAGATTTTATTGCCACGACTCCGAAGAAAAAAGTGATTTGATCCAATTTTCGCCGGCATATCGGGTTTTGAATTTTTCGATTATATTTTTTATAAAAAATAGGAGATCATCTGTTAAAAGTTAACTTTGCAAATTCGATTTACGATATACCGTAAATTGCAATTTTAATTTTCAAAAAACAGAATGATGAAAACAAAACTTTTTACCCTGGTATTTGCAGTCCTTGCTTTAGGGGCTTGTAAAAAAGAGATTAAGCTGGATGTTAAACAAATCCATCTGACCGACAAGACCGGACAATGGGACATCAAAATCGACCGTCCTGCTTTCTCGACTACAGATGCTGAAACTGAAAAAAGCTGTGTCAAATTCAACGACGAGGTCAACGGGCTGATCAACGGTATTCATGCAGCCTTTATCGAACAAGCTAAAGAGAACATTGCCCGTTTAGATTCTGCAGGTTTCAAGCAAGTAGCTCCCTACGAACTGATCATTGAAGATTCGGTGTTCCTGGCAGACCAAAATTACATCAGTGTCCGGGTATTATCGTACGAAATGCTGGGAGGAGCCCATGGGATGACCAATTTTTATGCTATAAATTACGATGTGAAGACACAGAAATTCTTAACCAATAAAGATATCCTCAACCTGGACAAAGCAGCAGATATCAATGCCCTTTTAAAGGCTAATCTGAAAGATCCGGACAAATGCTTCACTTTCGAAGCTCCGACAGTGGATAATGTCACCTGCATCAACCTTACCCTCCACACGGTCGATTTTACTTATGCCCAATATATCCTCGGTCCTTACTCTTGTGGCCACACCATCATTTCCATTCCCAAAGAAAAGATGAAGGATATGCTGGTAATCAAATAATGGTCCGACCGGTTGAAATGGATAAAACAGTAACAACGGATAAAGCGGTTATTACCGTTGTTACTGTTTTAAATTTATTTTATATAATCCCGGTGGAATACGGGTAAATTCAGGTATTTATACAATGCATTCGAAAGTACAGGTGACGGAAAGAAAGGTTCACCGGCCATCAGTTCGAATGCCTTTTTATAATCTCCTTTCCGGGCATATGCCACAGACAGATACAATAAATTTTCTTTCGAAGGTATAGTTTTCAATGCCTGATAGGCCATATCGACGACCTGGTCAGCCAGTTCCATACCGACTTGTTCTTCCTGAAAGAAACCGGCAATAATCAACGTATAAAAAAATTGACCGGCCAGATAAGGATGTTTTTCCTTATATTTTCCGATCAGTTTCATCGCTTCCGGAATACCTTTTTGAAAATCTTTTTCAAACAAAGTATATTCCATATTCAATATTTCGAGATACATCCCGGCCAAAGGCAGGTTCAGTTCTTTCAAAAACCGAAGATAAGCCTGATACGCCTCCGGTTCTTCGCGCTGAACGATTCCACAACGTACTACCATCCGATACATATTGATCCAGAAATCATATCCCTTTTCGTATTTTTGATAAATTTCTGCCTTATTCAACAAAGTACGAAAAGCCAGATTGTCTTCCGCTCTCTGCATAAAACGTTTTAAAAAACGGTAATTTTCTTCTGTTTCCAATAGTTCGGACGATAAACCTTCCAAATATTCCCACATCATCGGTTCAACCCGATCGGGTTCCACTTTACTCAATACCCCCAACACATAATCACGGATCAGGTCAGGAGTACGTTCTCCGCTTTCCCAGCGTCGACGTCCTTCGTCCAACTGCTTATTCAAGTCCGATTGTGCGGCAGCAGCAGCCAACTTCAAAAACTCCTGAGGTTCGGCATATCCGACATGCATATCCCAAATTTCACCTTCGCCGTTCAGCCAAAAAAAAGCAGGAAAAGCTGTCGCCTTAAAATGCTGAAAAAAGGGATGCTCCTTATCTTTTTCTGCATCCAGTTTCAGACAAACAAAATGCGTATTGAAATAATCACCGACCCCGGCCTGGGTGAAAACCTCCCTGGCCATCTTTTTACAAGGTCCACACCAGGAAGTATACACATCTACAAAAATTCCCTTATTCTCGGATCGGGCTTTTTTCCAGGCTTCCTCGTAGCTACCGTGAAAAAAATCGATTCCCTGTGCTGAAGCAATTATACTCCAACTCATAGTAACCACCAATAAAAATAATTTACTCATAAATAAATCGTTATTAC
>NZ_LARE01000007.1:0-73790 GCF_000980245.1 Odoribacter sp. N15.MGS-14 | reverse complement strand
AAGATGCCGATGGCAAAGAGCATACTCTAAAAGAATTGCTTGCGGGGCACCGTTATCTGCTCATCGATTTCTGGGCTTCCTGGTGTGGGCCTTGTCGGAGGGGGATTCCGGAAGTCAAGGAGTTTGCAAAGAAATACGCTACTGACGGATTGGCTATATTGAGCATTTCCATCGATGAAAAAAAAGATGCCTGGGAAAAGGCTCTCAAAGAAGAACAGATGCCATGGACTAATTTGTTGGATGAAGGATATGTAAGTAAGAGTTTCGGTGTCACGACTATCCCTTCACTTTTTCTAATCGACGCTGAAGGGAAAGTGCTTTTTGAAAAGCTTTACGGCGATGCTGTCAGACGAAAATTGACAGATATATTAGGCAGATAAAAATAGCGGTAGCACTTTATTCGATAGAGTGCTACCGTCTTTTAACAGAAGCTTCCGGATAAGTAGTCCGATTTCTCGTTCCCCGGAAATAAACCAGCAAAACCTGTAATAAAGTGCTGTCATAATGGTGGCGTACGAAAAGATAAGCTCTTTTTTTATGGGTTTTCACACTATTCTCGCTGATCTGCAATTCCGCGGCTATCTGTTGCACCGTTAAACCTCTCAGGCTATATATCAAAATATCCCGCTGTTGTCGGGGCATTTTATCCAGGATTTCGTAAAAACGGCTGATCGCTTCTTCTTGCAAAGCCATTTTACAGGCATGCTCTTCATCGTCGATTTGCTTTGCATTCCAATACTCCGATAAGCGATACCCTGTTTTTTTCGTTCGCAACACACTGACAGCCGCATGATAGACACTTTTATACAACCAAGCCGTTAAAGCCTTTAGCTCCGTAAAATTCAAATGCGTATGCCACATTCGGATGAGACATTCCTGGACAATATCTTCAGCTTCTCCCGCATCTCCGGTCATTTTTTCTACATAGCTGCATAAAGGTGCATAATAGAATCGATAAAGACTTTTCCAAGCCTCCTCTTTTTTCTTATTTATCCCTTCAAGAAATGACAAATGCTCCATACCTCTAAGCTTTACACCTTACAAACTTAATAAAAATATTAAATTTCTTCGTTGCCTTGCCGAAGGAGTATTCTAAATTCGGGAATATTCTTCTAATCTCCGTGAAAAACGAAGGGCTTGACCTTACATTTCCCGGAAAGAACACGGACGACCTTTGTCGGTGGAAACTAGGCTCTCGTTAGGCATTGTTCGCACGAGAATAAAGTACAAAAAAAACGCCTTGCAAAAGGCGTTTTCTTATGGGGAGTGAGAACTGTTTATTTCTTCACGACAGTCGTTTCTTTTTTACCGAATCTCTTTCTGAATTCGTAAGCTAACGGTGTGGCCACGAACAGAGAAGAATAGGTTCCTACGATGATACCGATCAATAGGGCGAATACAAAACCTTTGATAGAAGTACCACCGAAGATAAAGATCGCAAACAATACCACTAAGGTCGACAAAGAAGTACTGAACGTACGGCGTAATGTAGAGTTCAAGGCTGCGTCGGTTACTTCCAGATCGTCGCGTTTCGGGTACAGATGATGGTATTCACGGATACGGTCGAATACAACCACCGTATCGTTGATCGAATAACCCACTACGGTCAGGATAGCTGCAATAAAGGCCTGGTCGATCTCCAGAGAGAAAGGCAGGAATCCGGCCAACAGGGAGAACAAACCTAATACGACAATGGTATTGTGAGCCAATCCGAGGACGGCACCGGCACCATATTGCCATTTGCTGAACCGTACCATAATATAAACGAAGATCACTAATAAGGCGAAGATTACCGACCAGATTGCAGCCCGGGTTACATCTTCTGCCACTGCCGGTCCCACTTTCTGCGACATCTGACGATAGTCGCTCAGGAATACTTCTTTGCTGGTACCGTCGGGTAAGTAGCTTTTCAACCCTTCATACAATAAGGCTTCTACTTCGTCGTCAGCTTCCGTTCCTTCGTCTTCGATTTTATACTTGGTGGTTATTCTGACCTGATTGTCTCCGCCGAAAGTTTTTACTTCAGGAGCACTTCCATACACTGCAGCCAGACTTTCTGCTACTTTTTCCACTTCTACCGGCTGGTCGAAAGCAACCGTATAAGTTCTACCTCCGACGAAGTCGATACCTTTATCGAATCCGCGGGTGAACATAGATACCAGACAAATAACGGTGATAATACCGGATACCGTATAACCCACTTTCCGTCTTTCGAGGAATGGGAAGTGTACGTCCCGCAACCAGTTGGCTGTAAATGGAGTGGTAAATCTGACGTTATCATTTTTCTTGGATGCATTGTCGAGAATGATCCGGGTAATGAAGATCGCACAGAACAATGAAGTGAAAATACCGATGATCAATGTGGTTGCGAAACCTTTGATCGGGCCTTCTCCAAAATAGTAAAGGATGAAACCCGTCAATAAGGTTGTTACGTTACCGTCGATGATGGCGGAATAAGCTTGTTTGTAACCTTCTTTGATGGCTAATCTCAACCCTTTACCTGCTCTCAATTCTTCCTGGATACGTTCATAGATCAATACGTTGGCATCGACCGACATTCCCATTGTCAGGACGATACCGGCAATACCCGGCAGGGTCAATACCGCTCCGATAGAAGCAAGTACACCGAATAAGAAGAATAAGTTGGTAAACAAAGCGATGTCTGCTGCCAGACCTGCTCCTTTGCTATAGAAGAACAACATGTATACCAGTACCAAGCAGAAAGCGATCACGAACGACCACATACCGGATTGGATAGATTCGCTACCTAAGGACGGTCCTACGATCTCGTCGGCAATGATACGTGCCGGAGCAGGTAATTTACCGGATTTCAGGATGTTGGCTAAGTCCTGGGCTTCTTTTACGTCGAACTGACCGGAAATCTGTGAGCTACCCCCTTTGATTTCATCATTCACGTTCGGTGAAGAACAAACATAACCATCCAATACGATAGCGATACTATGGCCTACATTTTCTTTGGTCAGCCGAGCCCAGACTTTAGCTCCTTCTCCATTCATATTCATAGATACCACAGGGCGTCCACTGTTGTGTTCGTATTCCTGACGGGCATCGACGACAGCACCTCCATCCAGGGGAGCTTTTCCGTCACGGGTCGTGATTTTGATTGCATGTAAAGCAATAACTTCTCCATTGGGTTTCATTTCCCAAAGCAGGCGGGCATTACGGGGTAGAGTCGCTTTTACTTGTGGCATAGTCAGGATTTCATTTACCGCTGCCGTATCTTTTACATGAGAATAACCTATTAAAGAACCTGTCGGGATGATTTGGCCGCTTTGACGGTCGATATTAGGTGTCAGAACGGAGAAAAGAGGATTCGCTTTTTTGAAAGCAGCTTCATCGGCCAGCAGATTATTGGTAGAATCTTGTGCAGCGGCCTGAGAGATCAGGCTATTGGCAGTTGTATCCGCTTTGGCTGTTTCCGGTTGTTCTGCCGTTGCATTGGCTGCATTTTCAGTAGTCAGTATCTCTTCAGCTTCAACGATAGTACGAGCTTTTTCATTGGCTGCTTGCAGATAAGGAAAGAAATCTCCGTTATCGAAGGTTTCATAGAACTCCAACGCTGCTGTTCCTTGCAACAATTTTCTTACCCGTTGAGCATCTTTGATACCCGGAAGTTCGATCACGATACGACCGGAGATATCTGCTTTACGGATATTAGGCTGTGCTACACCGAAACGGTCGATACGTGTACGCAGAATATTGAAGGTATTGTCGATAGCTCCTTCGGCTTCCTGACGGATAACGTCTAAAACTTCCTTGTTACTGGCTCCGATTTTGATTTTATCTTTCAGTTCTACGGTTCCGAAAATATTCGGAGAGGCCAACTGTGCATTCGGGGCAATTCTCTCGAAGGCTTCGCCGAACAGGGTCACAAAGTCTTTCGGGCTGGATGTACGCATCTTCACCGCTTCTTGTAAAGCCTGATTGAAAGCTTCATCCTGACTGTAGTTGGCCAGACTGCGGACCACGTCGACCACGTCTACTTCCATGGTTACGTTCATACCTCCACGCAGGTCAAGACCCAGATTTAATTCTAACTCTTTACACTCTTTGTAAGTGTATTGTGCAATTCCCAGGAAATTGTAAACTTCCTTGTTTGCAATAGAATCCAGATAAACTTTTTCCTTTACGGGATCTCCCTGCGCATATTCCCTCGCAGCTTTTTCCACCCGATTGGTTTTCCAGGTAAAAGATAACTGGTAAAGACTCACTAACGCTAATGCAATAGCAAGTAATGTGATCGCTCCTTTATTCTGCATTTTACAATAAATTATTATATGACTTAATTTTTGCTAATTCTTTAAGCACGATTAATGCGCAAAAGTATAATATTTTTTCTAAAAAAACAGATAATTCTGATTTTTAGATGATAGATTATTAAAAATACATGGTAAATTCCTTTTTCCGGTAATCGATAGCCACCTGATACCTGACACAAAAATCACATCCCAATAATCCGATAATTTTCCGGTTGAGATGTTTGTCGTACATTTCGTTTACATATTTCAAGTCGATGGCAGCCAACGGCATCCCTTTGATCGTACGTTTGCCGATTTTAAATTTAGCTGCTTTTACTAAATGTACATCATGGATCTGACCGGTGACGCTACCCGATGTCATTTGAACGTCTGCTTCTTCGGGCAGGTCTTCCGGGAACACCTGTCTGTCGACGACGGTGACCGATGCGCCGGTATCGATAATCATATCTCCTTGTAACCCATTGATTTCAACCGGTACGATCAGGTGGTAGCTATTGTCTTCCAAACCGACTATTTCAACGGCTACTGTCTGAATCCGGCTATTGATATAAGGATGATATGGAGTCGTAAAATGGCAAGCCTTTTTATTTTTTTTCCTCTTCATTTCCCTCTTGCTTGATAGTTGAGGCGCAAAAATAAGAAACCGCCCCGAAAATCAGGACGGTTTCTTTATTTTTAACCTTTAGGCTGTTTTTAGAACATTTTCATGTCGTCCAGTACGGTCATCACCGATTTAACAGCTTTTGCAGAAGTTGCTAACAGTTCCTTTTCCTGATCGTCGAGTTTTACTTCGATGATCTTTTCGATACCGTTTTTACCCAATACAACCGGAACACCCAGATAGATGTCTTTCATACCATATTCGCCGTTCAGCATAGCGCAAACCGGGAATACCCGTTTCTGATCGCGGATGATCGCTTCGACCATTTGAGCTGCAGCTGCACCCGGAGCATACCAGGCAGAAGTTCCCATCAGTTTAACTAATTCGCCGCCGCCGACTTTGGTGCGTTCGATGATTGCCTGCAATTTATCGGCGTCGATCAATTCGGTTACAGGAATACCACCTACAGAAGTGTAACGTGGCAGCGGAACCATTGTATCTCCATGTCCACCTAATAACAATGCCTGAATATCTTTCGGAGATACGTTCAGTGCTTCGGCTAAGAAAGCACGGTAACGGGCAGTATCCAATACACCGGCCATACCGAATACTTTAGATGAATCGACTTTAGCGGCTAAGAAAGCACAATAACACATTACATCCAAGGGGTTGGATACAATGATGATCTTAGCGTTCGGAGAATGTTTGATTACATTTTCAGTAACAGATTTTACAATTCCGGCATTGGTTGAAATCAAATCGTCACGGCTCATGCCCGGTTTACGGGGAAGACCGGAAGTGATCACCACTACTTCAGAATTATCAGTCGCTGCATAATCATTGGTTACACCTTTAATACGGGTGTCATACAAATTGATCGGGGCAGTCTGCCACATATCCAGCGATTTCCCTTCGGAAACACCTTCCTTGATATCCAAAAGAACCACTTCGTTTACGATGTCTTTTTCTGCAATGCAGTTTGCGCACGTTGCACCAACGTTACCTGCTCCAACAACTGTTACTTTCATTTCGTAATAATTTTATTGTTATACTTAATCATATATTATCTTTTTTGGAGTTTTTATTCCGACGTCAAATTTACTCCTTTTTTGATCTAAAGCAAAATATTAGAGAAAAAATTCTTTAATTTTGAGGATAATTTAATTGGGTATACAATAAAATATCCCGCTAACCTTTTCCCTGTAATTTGAAATTAGAGGTTAAGTTTTGGATACAATGTAGAGTTGCCGGGTTTGGCTGTGATTTTGAATTGAAGTTCCTGGAATTTCAATATTTCATAAAAAGTACCTTGACTCTGCCTGACACCCGAAATTAAGATACACTATACTTCTTCCTGAAATTTATTATTATCTTTGCCCCTCAATTACACCAAACAATAAATATTCAACGAATGCCAACCATTTCTCAACGTGGTATAGATATGCCTGCATCTCCTATCCGGAAATTGGTCCCACTGGCTAATCGAGCCAAAGCCAAGGGAACCGTCGTTTACCACCTCAATATCGGTCAGCCGGATTTGGCGACCCCGGAAGTGGCATTACGAGCGGCACACCATCTGGACCGGGAAGTGCTGGAATACTCTCCCAGTGAAGGCATTCTGAGTTTTAGGAAAAAATTGGTAGAATATTACCACAAATTCAATATAGATGTCTGTACGGACGATATCATCATCACTACCGGAGGATCGGAAGCCGTATTTTTTTCATTTATGGCCTGTCTCGATCCGGGAGATGAGATCATCGTACCCGAACCGGCTTATGCCAACTACATGGCTTTTGCGATCTCCTGCGGAGCAGTGATCAAGACGATCTCTTCTACTATAGACGAGGGCTTCGCTCTCCCTTCGGTAGAAAAATTCGAAGCTTTGATCACGCCGCGTACCAAAGCAATCCTGATTTGTAATCCCAACAATCCGACCGGCTATCTGTATACCCGAAAAGAAATGAACCAGATCCGGGATTTAGTCAGGAAATACGACCTGTTCCTGTTTTCCGACGAAGTATACCGGGAATTTTGTTACACCGGTGCACCCTATATCTCGGCTTTTCACCTCGAAGGTATCGAAAACAACGTCATTCTGGTCGATTCTGTCTCCAAACGCTACAGTGAATGCGGTATCCGGATCGGGGCTCTGATTACTAAAAACAAACAAGTCCGGGAGAATGTGATGAAATGGTGTCAGGCTCGCTTAAGTCCTCCTTTGATAGGACAGATCATGGCCGAAGCTTCACTGGATACTCCCGAAGAATATATGCGCGACGTGTATGATGAATATGTCGAACGCCGGAAATTCCTGATCGACGGGCTTAACCGGATCCCTGGCTGTTATTCTCCTATACCTATGGGAGCGTTTTATACAGTGGCCCGTCTTCCGATAGACGATGCCGATAAGTTCTGTGCCTGGTGTCTGGAAGAATTCGATTACGAGGGTCAGACCATCTTTATGGCTCCGGCTTCGGGGTTTTATACTACTCCGGGATTAGGTAAAAACGAAGTCCGCCTGGCTTATGTCTTAAAGAAAGAAGACTTGGCAAAGGCTTTGGTGGTTTTGGAAAAAGCACTGGAAACTTATAATAAAAAAGGTAAAAAGTAAAAGGCTATAAGCTAAAGGCTAAAAGCGGAAGAGGAGGGGGGGAGAGGGTCGAAGGGAGAAAAGAGAAGGGAAAAGAGGAAAAAAGGAAGTAGGGGGAAGACATATTATAGTAGATAGATCGATGAAGACAACCGACCTGACACAGGGCAGTATTTTTAAAAGCTTGTGGATCATGGCTGTGCCCTTGATCTCGGCCTCTTTTATCCAAATGGCTTATAGCATGACAGATATGTTGTGGCTCGGTCATTTGGGAAGTGATGCTGTCGCTGCAGCCGGAGCTGCCGGTTTTTTTACCTGGCTTTGCAACGCTTTGTCCTTTATGACTAAAATCGGGGCTGAGATTACGGTTTCCCAATCTGTCGGTTCGAAAGATTATCGCCGGGCAGCTCATTATGCCAGTCAGGCCATTACCTTATCGACTACAATCGGATTTATCTATGCCTGTATCATCATCCTGGCAGCCCCTTTACTGATGGGCTTGTTCCGTTTTGAAACCTCTATTTCGACCCAGGCGATCGATTATATGCGTCTGGTCGCTCCCGGGTTATTTTTCCAATTCAATAACAATACGTTCAGCGGTCTTTACAATGGTCAGGGAGATAGCCGGACTCCTTTCCGTACTTCTGCCGTAGGACTTATCGTCAATATTATCCTCGATCCCTTGCTGATTTACGGCATCGGTCCCTTTCCGGCCTGGGGTACCGCAGGGGCTGCCGTTGCCACTGCATTAGCACAATTAGTGGTTTACGGCATCTTTGCACGCCGGATCTTCAGTGACCGGTTTCCGTTAGGGCGTATGCACCTGCTCAACCGATTGAAACAAGATTATGCACGACGTATCATTTTATTGGGTTTGCCGGTCAGTATACAAAATGCCCTCTTTTCCATGTTTTCCTTGACCTTGGCTACCCTAGCCGCACGTTGGGGAGCAGTAGGGGTCGCTGCTCAAAGTATCGGAGCACAGATCGAAGCCATCTCCTGGATGACTGCTGCCGGTTTTTCTACCGCCTTGGCTGCCTTTACCGGACAGAATTACGGCGCCGGGAATTATGAACGTATCCGTAAAGGTTATCGCCTGACATTAGGAATAGCCGGGAGTATCGGTTTGGGAGCCGGAATTCTCTTCTTTGTATTAAACCACGAGATCTTCGGGCTTTTTGTAAACGAACCGGAAGCCATTGAAGCCGGCGGTAATTACCTGAAGATTTTGGCTTTATCACAACTTTTCATGGTAACCGAATCCGTTACTGCCGGAGCATTCAATGGTACCGGACATACGACTCCTCCGGCACTGACCGGGATTATTTTCACCGGAGCACGTATTCCGATGGCCTATTTTCTGACCTCCTTCCCCCAATTAGGGTTGACGGGAATTTGGTGGAGTATCACGATTTCGAGTATTTTGAAAGGCTCTGTTCTTCCACTTTGGTTTCTGCATTTTCAACGCAAGCTAAAATAATTTCAGATTATTGTCTTTCAAATTAGTTCCTTCCAGGAAAAATCCATATGTTTGTCCAGGAAGAAAATTTATGTGTGTGCAACAAGCAAAAAGTTAGTGCTATGCCTTGTAACGAACACATAAATTGTTCTGATTGCCCTTCTTGTGGAGGGGATATGTTTTATTATCTCCGTTTTTTAGAAGGCTATTCCTATCAACAATATCATTTTAAACAAAATAGTATTCTTTTCCTACTTCAGGGAGAGATCCGGATCGACGGCTTACATTTTCCCCATCTCATCATCCATAATAAACAATTACTTGTGATTCCTGTCGGTATCGAACTCGATATTCGTATCTTAAAAAATTCGGATTGTCTCGTTTATCGTTTGAGTGAATTTCCTGTCTTATGCGAGGAACAATATAAAAAAATGACCCTCTCTCAACAGGAAGACACATACGGCAATTTACTGGATACCCTTCCCCCTATTCATGAATTTTCTCTAGGATTGATCCATTATTTAGCAGACGGTATGCCTTGTAAGAAATTACTTGAACTCAAACAGCAAGAAATGTTTTTCTTACTATATCGTTATTATTCCAGTCCACAAATGGCTGCTTTTCTATATCCGATCCTGAGCAACCAGAATCATTTCCGTCTCTTTGTTTTACAAAACTACTACAAAGTAAAAACAGTAGAAGAATTAGCCCTATTAGGCAGATATGGCTTAATTACTTTTCGCCGGCTTTTTAAAGCAGAATTCGGAGAACCGGCTTATCGATGGATTATCCGCCAAAGGCAAGCCTATATTTATTATGACCTGACTCACCGCAATTTATCTATTTCTGAAATCGCCGAAAAATATCATTTCGAATCTCTTTCTCAATTTTCAAATTTCTGTAAAAAATATTTCGGATGTTCTCCCCGGGAGATTCAAATACAAAATCCTTAAGAGAAATAACAAATCATTACGATTTTTTCAGAAGTATGAACTTTTTGATCAGTTTTGGCAACTTGTTGCTTCCGGTAACCCCTTACCTTCGCCATTGAAAGTTATAAGAGTTTGTTATTTTCTAAATTGTATAATCAAAAAGAAAGAACTATGAAAAAAATAATTATTTCAATGTTTGCTTTAGTAGCCCTAATGGCTGGTTGCGAAAAAGCGGAAGAAAGCGTAAACCCTGAAACTCCCAGAGGACAACAGGAGATTAAACTGACCGCTGGAATTACCAGAATGGAAGTGACGAGCAAAGCTGCTATAACGGAAGATGTATTTCCGAACGGCACTAATGTCGGTTTGTATGCATTACAAGAAGGGACTGATGCAAGTATTTGGACTACAGGTATACCGAAGTATACTAACGATGGAACTGTCACAATCACCGATAACAAGATTACGATAACAGATAAGAAATTGTACTATCCGACGAATGACAAACCGATGTACTTTATCGCATATCAGCCGATCGGAAACGCTGGTGCGTTCTCTACAGGAACTGCCCCTTCCGTGACTTTCGATCTTTCAGGAAACGATCAGCCCGATATCATGTATGCTACAGGGGTAAGTGATATACTGAGTACCCAAACCTCCAGTTCGGTGGTTAGTTTGAATTTTGCACACAAACTGGCAAAAGTAGCGTTTAAGGTAAAAGCAGGCGAAGGATTCGAGGCTAGCGGCATTTCAATTTCAACCCTGGAGCTTAAAAACATTAACACCGGAGTAACGTTAAGTGTCGAAAACGGTAACTTGACTTTCGATACTCCAAAAACAATTTCCTATACACCGAATCAGGAAATAACGGCTACGGCATCCCCTGTATTCGGCACGACACTACTCGAGCCGGAAGCAACTTATACCCTGACAGCAACAGCGGGAGGACTGGAATATACCCTAAGTGGCCTACAAACTCCCAAAGCCGGGCAAGCGAAGAACATTGTTTTAACTTTCACCGGTACTGAGATTGAAGCAATGGCTTCTATTACCAAATGGGAGGATTTAGCCGAAGAAGATAAAAATATATCTAAATAATTCTAGGTTTATTTTTTCTTTCTATTCCGATTCCGGGTTTTATACCGTCAGACCGGTTCGCCTGGACCGGTCCGGTAAGGCTTTCCTTCTCTGACCGGCGGAACTCCTCATTACGTTTGTCAAATATCACCGTCGGCCGTTCGGAAAACCTAACCGGACCCTCGTTCCTGCTCCAATGGTCTTCCGGCATAAAACCCTTCATCTCACGGCAGAGCTAACCGGCAAAGAAAATACAACCAGAAATTTGCAGCAGCAGGAAGCCGGACCGTCCGGATTATTTCCAGTGAGAATAATCTTTCTTAAATCAAGACTGGTCCCCGAACACGAACACCTCCGACTCACGTTATCACTGCATGGAAAACGAACTGTGACCTGAAAGGTATAAACTTTTATCAAACAGCTGTTTTTTCGAACCCTTACATGAGGGATTAATTCAGCAATCGGTATTTTATAGAAATAATCCGATCAGGTAACCCGAGTAGCCGTACTCCGATCAGGGTAGCCTGCCCTTTCATTCAATAAAACTTTCCTTCTTTGTCCTGTAGTGCTTGACGGAAGATATAGTGATTTTTATGACAAAATCTGAATCGGGTTGAATGCAGGTAAACTGATCATACTTCTTAAATATCGAAAGTTGGGATGGAAATATTGTTCAGCAAAAATTGATATTTGTAATTTGAAAGTTAATTTTGCACGATAGGAATTGAAAATATAACTTTTAGATCATGAAAAAAAATGTAGTGGTGATTGCAGGAGGAAATTCTTCTGAATATGAAGTATCTATAAAATCCGGGAATCATATCTTTTCAGAAGTAGACGGAGAAAAATACAATAAATACCTGATGATCTTACGGGGCAGAGATTGGATGGTGGAGATCGGAGATCAGAAATTTCCGGTAGATAAAAATGATTTTTCATTTGAATACCAGGGGAAGAAAGTTGTTTTTGATTTCGCCTATATCACCATTCATGGTAATCCCGGTGAAAACGGGATGTTGCAAGGTTATCTCGATATGATGGGGGTGCCTTATTCAACCTGTAATACTTTGGTGGAAGCCATTACTTTCGATAAATATACCTGTACGAATTATTTGAATGCTTTTGGTATCAATACGACTCATCCGATCATGCTGGTCAGAGGAAAGGCTTTCGATAAAGAAGCGGTGCTGAAGGCTGTCGGTTTACCTTGTTTTGTAAAGCCCAATGCCGAAGGCTCGAGTTTCGGTGTGTCTAAAGTGAAGACAGCTGCCGATTTCGATGCTGCGGTCGAGGGGGCTTTCAAGATGTGCAGAGAGATTTTGGTTGAGAGCTTTATCGATGGGATAGAGTTTACCTGCGGTTTATACAAAGTAGGGGATAAAAAAGTGGTTATGCCTGTCGCCGAGGTCGTTCCCAAAAAAGAATTTTTCGATTACGAGGCTAAATACGATGCAAAAATGTCGGATGAGATTATTCCCGGACGTTTTTCTGCAGAGATTACCGGCCGGATTCAGGATATGGCTTCCGAGGTATATGACATCCTGCGGTGTGAAGGAATCGTCCGTATCGACGGTTTTGTCCGGGGGGAAGAAATCATCATGTTGGAAGTCAATACCACGCCCGGTATGACCGCCAACAGTTTCGTCCCCAAAATGGTCCGTGTCATGGGTCTCCCTTTACGAGATGTGATCACCGGGATCATTGAAGAGAAGCTGAAAAGGCTATGAAGCTAAAGGCTTTTAGCTTATAGCCTTTTACCTTCTATCACCCCTCCCCCCACAACGTCTTCTCCTTCATAGAATACGGCGCTTTGGCCGGGGGTGATGGAATCCATGGTTTCATGAAAGACGACGCGCAGGCGGTTGTCTTCCGGATATAAAGAAGCTTTCTTCCCTTCATTCCGGTAGCGGATCTTGGCGGTGACTTCCAGCCCGTCGGGGATTTTTGCGTATTTCATGAGGTTGATCTCTTTGGCAAAGAAAGATTTTCCTTGCAACTCTTCCTTTGTGCCTAGTACGACCGTATTATCTTCGGGATGAATGGCTATGACAAACATCGGCTGGCCTAAAGCGATACCCAGTCCTTTCCGCTGTCCTATCGTATAGTTGGGGTATCCCTTGTGTTCGCCCAGGCGTTTACCACTGGTATCGACGAAGTTCCCCGGGCCGTATTTTTCCGTATAGTTTTCGACCTGTTCGGCCAGAAAAGTCCGGTAGTCATTGCCGGGAATGAAACAAATCTCCTGACTTTCTCCTTTTTTAGACAGTTTTTCATATCCGTGATCAAAAGCGATCTGCCGCACTTCGGGTTTGGTCAGTTCGCCCAGTGGGAAAAGCGTACGGGATAGATTTTCTTGAGTCAGGGTCCAAAGAAAATACGTTTGATCTTTCGAGAGGTCTGCTCCTTTCCGCAGATACCGGCGTCCATCCTGATGACCGATGCGGGCATAATGGCCGGTAGCGATATAATCGCATCTCATTTCGTTGGCCGTCTCGATCAATTTCCCCCATTTGATCGTCGAATTGCAGATGACACAAGGGTTGGGAGTGCGTCCTTGCAGATATTCTCCGATAAAATTGGTGATCACCGTATCTTTAAATTCTTGCCGGATATCCAGAATATGGTGTTCGAATCCCAGTTCCTGAGCCATACGTTTCGCTTCGAACAGAGAATCGACGCTGCAACATCCCTTTTCTTTCTCCATGCATCCCCGGGATATATTGTCGAAAGTACGGTAAGTTACGCCTACCAATTCGTATCCTTGCTCTAGTAATAACATGGCGGCGACCGTACTGTCGATACCTCCGCTCATAGCCATCAATACTCTCTTCTTTTCCATTTTCAATTATTCCTGATTGCTTTATTTCCGTGAACAAGGTGACTGTTCATATAGCGTGTTTCGCTGTGATAATCGTCTTTTTCTATTTCTACGTCGGGCTCGGTCAGAGGGATGTCTTCTCCTAAAGAAAAACGGAGATATTTGATCTGTTTCCCTCTCGATAGCCACTGTTTTTCATAAAATGTTTTAATGCTCAAAATTTTATCTTCCCAGCCGCAGCCGTACAGGTCTTCGGTTCGGACTTCTACCGGTAAGTGGTTGAGTTCGATCAGAGCCGAGGTGTATCGGTATAAAAACAGGCTGTCCGTTTTCAGATGGATCACAGCTTGTGGGGCCAGTATTTTCCGGTAGAGACTCAAAAAGCGGGTCCCGCTAAGGCGTTTACGGGCTTTAGCCATTTGAGGATCAGGGAAGGTAATCCAGAGTTCTGCAATTTCTCCCGGAGCGAAAACCGATTCGAGCATTTCGGCATACATACGCAGGAAAGCTACATTATTCATTCCGTTTTCTACAGCTGTTTTAGCCCCTTTCCACATACGGGCACCCTTGATATCCAGTCCGATAAAATTTTTTTCGGGATACAATTTTCCCAGTTCGACCGTATATTCTCCTTTGCCGCACCCGATTTCCAGAATGATGGGATGATCGTTATGAAAGACCTCCTCATTCCATTTTCCCTTCAGGGGGTAATCCGTACGAAACACCTCTTCATGCTTGGGCTGGAACACATTGGGTAATACTTCCATTTCTGCAAATCGTGCCAGTTTTTTCTTTGCCATCTTTTTTCTATGAATCTGATTAATCCTTATCCCTGAGTTTGCACTTTCTCGATCTTTATCCCTACATCTTTTACTCCGGCCATTTCTTCCATCCGCATGCCTTGTTCGATCCGGAAGATTACATTTCCTTGGGGAAGAGTCACCGGATTACGATTGATCGGTTGTTCCAATGTTTTAATGCTGTTGCCTTTTCCCAACCAACGGCCGTCGGGTTCTGCTATTTTCAGGTTTACCGTATCGGATAATTGCTCTTGTCCGTGACTGCGGGTAGAGACGAAACACCAAAGATTGGCCATCTCGTAATCGGTGGTATGCCGCAAACAGAGTTTCACTATATATTGTCCACTGTCCGGGATGTCGGCTGTAAATTCGACGATATGATACCGGTTCCAGACTTCGTCGGGTTGTTCTTCATATTTTTCGAAGACTGCCGATGATTGGCAAGCTCCCATTAAAATAACCGATAGGAAAAAGATGTATTTTCTCATTTACAAGCTTGTTTAATCATTTTGAAAATGGATGGTAGTTCCGGTAGCACTGATCTCCATTTCGATCGTCGAACCGATGATCAGAGGAAAATTGTTCTCTGCATGTCCGGCCGGAAAACCGAAACAGATCGGATAGGCATAGTCGGCGAATACTTCTTGTATGATTTCATAAGCATCTTTCCCGAAATTGAGCCCTTTCATTTCTGTAAAGTCTCCGACAATAAGTCCCTGAAGTTTTGAAAACTTATCCGTTAGCTTCAGGCTTTGTAGCATGCGGTCGATCGAATATAGATTTTCCCCTACATCTTCCATAAATAGAATAGAACTTTGGTGTTTACATTCCAATACCGAAGAACGCAGACAATGTAAAAGAGTCAGATTTCCACCCGTCAGTTCGGCCTGTACGATCCCTTCTCGGTTGAACGGATGGGGAGGAAGCCGGTAAGAAGATATTTTCCCGAATAAAAATTCTTTCAGTCGTAATAAGGCTGCCGGATTTGTTGTGCGAAAACTTTTAGGCATAGGGGCGTGCATGCTTTCAATGCCCAGCGTGTTGAGCTTCGAATGGAAAACGGTAATATCGCTGAATCCGATAAGCCATTTCGGGGAACCTTGAAAAATAGAATAATCCAGTTGTTCGACAATGCGTAAACTGCCATATCCGCCACGGGTACAAAATATGGCCCGGATGTCTTCGTCATCGAGCGCCCATTGCATATCCTGCAGGCGTTGTTCGTCCCGGCCTGCAAAATAGCCGTAGGTAGCCGCCGCGTTCGGGCCTACGATAGGATTCAGTTCCCAGGAACGTAACACTTCTACTGCATCATGTATCGATAGCGGATCGATGATACCTGCCGGAGAAACCAGGGCGACTTTATCGCCGGATTGAAGATATGGTGGTCTGAACATACAGTAAAATTAAAAAGTAATAAGCTATAGGCTAAAAGCTATAAGCTATATGCAGAAAGCGATAAGGCTTTTCGGGTGCGAAGATAAGTAATTTTCAATTTTCAATTTTCAATTTTCAATTATTTCTTACCTTTGCACACTGCAATTTAAGATTTTGAAACTGAAATAACAAGAAGAGATATGGCTAAGTTCAAAAGGAATCTGATCACGACGGCATTACCTTATGCTAACGGGCCTGTGCATATCGGTCATCTGGCCGGTGTTTATGTTCCGGCCGATATTTATGTGCGCTATCTGCGGCAAAAAGGAGAAGAAGTAGTATTTATCGGTGGTTCGGATGAGCATGGAGTGCCCATTACCATCAAGGCTCAAAAAGAGGGAGTGACTCCTCAGGATATTGTTGACCGTTATCATCAAATCATCAAAGATTCTTTCGAAGAGTTCGGTATCTCTTTCGATATCTATTCCCGCACAAGTTCGAAAACACATCATGAATTGTCTTCGGCTTTCTTTAAGAAGTTATATGACGAAGGAAAATTCATCGAGAAAACTTCTATGCAGTTCTATGATGAGAAAGCCGGACAGTTTTTGGCCGACCGCTATATTGTAGGGAAATGTCCTCATTGTGGGAATGAACGGGCTTATGGCGATCAGTGTGAGGCTTGTGGTACCAGCCTGAATGCTACCGATCTGATCGATCCTGTATCGGCGGTTACCGGTAACAAACCGGAACTTAAAGAGACGAAACACTGGTATTTACCTTTGGATCGCTATGAGGATTGGTTGAAAGAATGGATTTTGGAAGGCCATAAAGAGTGGAAAAGTAATGTTTACGGACAATGTAAATCGTGGTTGGATAATGGTTTACAGCCCCGTGCCGTGACCCGCGATTTGGATTGGGGGGTGCCCGTACCGCTCGATGAAGCGAAAGGAAAGGTGCTCTATGTCTGGTTCGATGCTCCTATCGGATACATTTCTGCAACGAAAGATCTGACTCCGGAATGGGAAAAATATTGGAAGGATCCCGAAACCCGGATGATCCATTTTATCGGGAAAGATAATATTGTATTCCATTGTATTATTTTCCCTGCGATGTTGAAAGCAGAAGGTAGTTATATATTGCCCGATAATGTGCCGGCCAATGAGTTTTTGAATCTGGAAGGAGACAAGATTTCGACTTCCCGGAATTGGGCCGTATGGTTGCATGAATATTTGCGTGACTTCGAAGGTAAACAGGATGTGTTGCGGTATGTGTTGACAGCCAATGCTCCCGAAACCAAAGACAACGATTTTACCTGGAAGGATTTTCAAGCCCGGAATAACAGTGAGCTGGTGGCTATTTACGGCAACTTCATCAACCGCGCATTGGTGCTGACGCAGAAATATTTCGGCGGTATAGTGCCTGAGCGCGGAGAACTGGCGGATTATGATAAAGAAGTATTGGCTGAAATTCCTGAGATTATCAGCCGGGTAGAGAAAAATCTGGATAATTTTCACTTCCGGGAAGGACTCAAAGAATGTATGAATCTGGCCCGTTTGGGAAATAAATACCTGGCCGACACGGAACCCTGGAAATTAATCAAGACCGATGAAGCCCGGGTGAAGACTATTTTGAATATCTGTTTACAGATTGCAGGGGACCTGTCTACTTTGACCGAACCGTTTATTCCGTTCAGTGCGTCGAAATTGAGGGATTTCCTGAATATAGCTCCGATCGCCTGGAACCGGATGGGAGATGAGGTGGTGCCGGCAGGGCATCGGCTGAATGAACCGGGATTGTTGTTCGAGAAGATCGAAGATGAGCAGATTCAGCGACAAATCGATAAATTGCTGGCTACTAAAAAGGCCAATGAGATGGCTAATGCACAAGTAAAACCGGTGAAAGAAAATATTTCGTTCGATGATTTTGCTAAACTGGATATACGTGCCGGAAAAATCATTGCTGCCGAAAAGGTGGCGAAGACGAAGAAATTAATGAAGCTGACGATCGATACCGGTATAGATACCCGCACGGTCGTATCCGGAATCGCTGAGTATTATACACCTGAAGAAGTGATCGGGCAGCAAGTGAGTATCCTGGTGAATCTGGAGCCTAAAGCGCTCAAAGGCATCGAGTCGCAGGGTATGATTCTGATGGCTGAAAATGCCGATGGTTCCCTGGCTTTTGTCCGTCCTGACAAAGAGGTGAAGAACGGTTCCGAAATCCGTTAAAGAATCATCCGGGGACAAAGTACTCTATTGTTCCCGGATGATATATCTATTCCAGTCGAAGGGAGAAATAGATAAAACGGGGCAGTTTGAACTTTTCCTGCCATTGCTTCGGATCTGTTTTTGCATACCGGAGACCGCAAAAATCATAAGCATCCATACCTTGATGAATGCGTTTGATACCGGTTGTATAGGCTACCAGATTTATTTCGTCGCTAGTCGTGTAAGGTGTCGGCGGAAGGGTTTCCATTAAAATATAAGGTGTCGGCGGAGCAGTACCGTTCTTCGTGTCAATGGCATATTTTGTCTTAGGCATACTGTATCGGGGGGTTTTACAAACAAGAGTCAGTGTGTCGTTTTGATCTTGTGCGATGAAAACGAAAGTGGCCAGAGTGTCGGAAAATTCAAATGCATAAGGAAATAAGGATTTAGACGTAATTTTACCTTCATGGGATTCGTTCACCCATAGTTGCCATTTTTTCCCTTTGATGTCTCCATGAATTTTCATTTTCATGTATTTTATATCTAAAAAATCCATCAAATCCAGAGTGGCCGACGGAATAGAATCGGGGGATACATAACTGATTCTGACCTGATTTTGTGCAAAAATGCCAAAAGAAAATAAAAGGAACAGAGAGGTCATAATGGTCTTTTTCATAAATTATAGCCAATTAATGGTGATTCATCTTTTATTCAATACAAAGGAAGACGCCTGTTTTTTATGGTTTTACGGGCACTCGTACAAATTTATTCAAATTCGGCAGACTTTTCAATTTTCAGGTAGTAAATCGTCGAAAGACACTCTATTTTGTTTACAATACGGTTTGTAAAAAACAAGAAGGCGCAACTAATTGCGTCTTCTGTGTTTTTTAGGGAGACATTTCCTTGAGACTTTAAAATTGAAACAGGCAGGGATTTTTGAAAAGAAATTATTATATGTGCGTCTGTGTGGTGTGTGCGTGGTGTAAATATCCCGTGGTATACCTTTTCGTCATTTTAAAGAACTGCTTTGGAAATCAGCTTGTTTTATAAACTTCCTCTCCCCGTGGTGTGTGCTAAATCATGGAGTTATACGCCGAAAAATGAGAAAGAGTTACAAAATGCCGGATTTTTTTTGAATGAAATGTGATTATTTTTATAATCATTTGTTTGTTAATGTTTTATATGCCGGTTGCCAACGAAAAAATAAACCGGATAGTTTGGTTTTTCTCTTTTTTTGTCTTAAAAGAATCGATATAGCTATTTTGTAATATTAATTCTATATTTTTACGGCGTCAAAATGGTTATTATTATAAAAAGTTTTGACTTTTATATGTTTGTGTTAAATATTTAATGTAATTCCATTTTTATATATAAAATTATACGTTTGTTTTTAAAGAGCGTTGGTAGTGTGAAAAATAGGGTTAAATCATTTATTAATATTAAGAGATGTTATTGTATGAAAAGTTTATTTACTAAGGCTTTATTATTTATGCTCTCTTTGTGCCTCATGTCGTTTATGACGGTGGCTCAAGGGACGATTAAAGGAAAAATTGTTGATTCTCAAACGAAAGAACCTTTGGTTGGGGCGACAGTGATGCTGGAGGGTACTTCGGAAGGCGTAGCTGCCGATCTGGATGGTAGTTTTACGTTGAAGACCGGTCAGACAGGCAAGCAAACCTTAACTTTCCGTTGTGTCGGTTACAAAGAATTGAAAAAAGAGGTGACCTTGGGAAAAGAACTGAATTTAGGAACCATTGCTTTGGAAACCGAATCCATCGGTTTGGGTGATGTGACGGTTACTGCTTCGGTAGCTGTTAGCCGGAAGACTCCTGTAGCTGTGGCTGTGATCGATCCGGTAGCCATAGAAAATAAACTTTCCACTCAGGAGTTTCCTGAAATTTTAAAATCTACACCTAGTATATATGCTACGAAACAAGGCGGAGGATTCGGTGATTCCCGGGTAAATGTACGTGGCTTCGAAAGTGAAAATGTGGCCGTTATGGTCAATGGAGTGCCGATGAACGAAATGGAAAGCGGTAAAATCTACTGGTCGAATTGGGCCGGACTTTCGGATGTTACCCGTTCGATGCAGGTACAACGCGGACTCGGTGCGGCTAAGGTGGCTGCCCCTTCGGTAGGAGGTTCTATCAATATCGTGACCAATACGACCGACGTCAAAGCCGGAGGAGGTATCTCTTACGCTGTGGGAAACGACGGATTTAATAAGATCGCATTCAATGTTTCTACCGGTTTGCGTAACGGGTGGGCGATTTCGATATTAGGTGCTAAGAGCTGGGGAAACGGTTATGTACAAGGGACCGAGTTCGAAGCGTACAGCTATTTCGGAAATGTATCCAAGCAGATCAATGACAAACACATGATCTCGCTGACCGTATTGGGGGCTCCTCAATGGCATAATCAGCGAAATGACAATCTGTTGATTTCAGAATGGCAGAAACATGCTAATAAATATAAATTCAATGCTGTTTATGGATTCGGACTGAACGGACAGCGGAAAGTGGCCGGATATAATAAATTCCATAAACCTCAGATTTCTTTGAACCATTACTGGACAATCAATGAAAAATCCAGTTTGTCGACAGCCTTATATGTGTCTATCGGTCGGGGAGGCGGTTATCGCGGGCAAGGAAACAGCACTTATAAAAACAGCTGGTATGCTACGGCTTTGGACGGAACGTTGAATACGCAATTCCGGGCTGCTGACGGGACATTCGATTATGCAGCCATTTATGATTTGAATATGAAGAGCGAGAACGGTTCGCAGATGGCGATGTCCAATAATATCAACAACCATGAATGGTACGGTTTGTTATCGACTTACACCACTCAGCTCGGTCAGTATTTTAATGTATACGGCGGTCTCGACCTGCGGTATTATAAAGGAACCCACAAAGCTGTCCTGGTGGATCTTTATGGAGGCGATTATTATGTCGATTCGGAAAGCCGTAAAAATGTAAAAGCTGAAAATAATGCGTTGGCACAAGATGCGAACTGGAAGAACGAGAAGTTGAAAGTCGGTGATGTCGTATACCGGAACTACGATGGTTTTGTTACGCAGGAAGGAGTATTCGGACAAGTAGAATTCAACCGAAATGCTCTGGCTACATTTATTGCCGGTTCGGTATCCAATACGATGTATTGGCGTTATGACCGTTTCTATTACGACAAAGCACATGCAAAATCAGGCAAAGCCGATTTCTGGAGTGGAACGGTCAAAGGAGGTGCCAATTATAATCTGGATGAACACAACAATGTATTTGCCAATATCGGTTTTATTTCAAAAGCTCCTTTCTTCGAATATGCCGTGTTCCTGAATAAGGAAAATAGCAACGAGCTGAATAAGGATGCTGTGAATGAAAAGATCTTCTCTGTAGAATTGGGATATGGTTTCCGTTCTCCGGTATTCACCGCTAACCTGAACCTCTATCGTACGGCCTGGATGGATAAGAGTATGGGAGCCAGTGTCACTTTCCAGGATTCTGACGAACGGGGACGGATCAATATGACGGGGGTAGACGCTTTACATCAGGGAGTAGAGCTCGAGGTAATGGTGAAACCTGTGCGTAATCTGGAGCTGACAGGTATGCTGTCATTAGCCGATTGGCGCTGGAATAGCAGGGCTACCGGTTATCTATATAATGACCAGGGAATACCTTTGACCAAAGATGGGGTAGTGACGACAGAAAAGAGTAAAGAACATGCGAAAGTGGATGTCGATTTGAAAGATGTGAAAGTCGGCAACTCGGCACAGACGACTTTTGCTTTCGGAGCCAATTATCAGGTGTTGAAAGGTTTGAGATTGGGAGCCGATTATACCCATTGGGCTCGTAATTATGCCAAATTCAAGCTGCAGGGAAGTGATTTATCCAAGGAATTGGGTAAAACGATGAAATATGATACTCCTTGGAAAATTCCGTCTGCCGGAAGTATGGATGTGAATATGAGTTACCGTTTCCCGCTCGGAAAAGTTTGGGGAATCATTTCGGCTAATGTAAATAACGTATTGGATCAGGAATATATTTCCGACGCAGAGGACGGTACGACACACGATTGGACGACAGCACAGGTATATTATGGATTTGGCCGTACTTATTCCGTACGTTTCAAAATAACTTTTTAAAGATAGTAATGAAGTTTATAATTGGAAAAATGATGAAGAAAATATATATCCTCAGTACAATATGGATGGCTTTCATCGTGGGGGCATGCGATTATAATGATAAGAATTTCGATGGCCTGGATGATATCGTGAAGCCTGCGAATGTGGTAAAAGAGAAATATACCTTGGTTGAAGCGGATTATGCGGCTATCAGTGACAATAGCACGAATAAGAGTATCGCTAAAAAAGAAGGTACCGATAAGGCGTTAGCTGCAGTGAAAACCGATTTGTACCTTAATGAAACGGTTCCCGGCCCGACTTATCTGCCGGCATTTTTGGCGGCTAAGTATTTTACTGCCGATGAAGGTTCGAGTGTGAAAGTAACTTATAGTTACCGGGAAAATAAGTCCGAATTACTTTCAGCCTATTCTTCGATAAAATCCTATAAGGCTGGGAATAAGGATTATCGGGCAGCATACGGAAATGCAAAGTTCGTGCCTTACCTCAATGAGAATACAAAAAATAAAGTGGCCGATCTATTGATCAACGGGTATGAAGAGCCCGAAGAGGGAGATGTTGTTTTAGTCGAATATAGATATAATGCACAAAGTAACAATACTTTGGAGACCCCACAACTTTGGGAGAATTTTGAAGATCTCGGGACGGGTAATTTGACCCGGCTGAAAGATTGGGGATCTGAAAAAGATTGGTTCGTCAGCTCTACAGGAGGCACACAGTGGAAGGTGACTGCTTATAACAACAATCAATACATACAGTATTCTGCTTATAAGACGGAAGGAGAGTGCGAGGCTTGGATGGTTACGCCGGAAATGACGGTCGGTGCTGACGATAAACTGAGTTTTGATGTTTGTGTCGGAAACTGGAATGCCGATTGTCTTACGGTATGGATTTCGGAAGATTTTGACGGCAAGGACGTAAAAAAGGCAACCTGGACTGATATTACTTCTCATTTTACTATTCCGAGTGCACCCGCAAAAGGATACGGTAGTTTCGCTTCTGCCGGTACTTTTCCCCTGGCACAATACGGTGGTAAAAAGGTGTTCGTTGCTTTTAAATATTTAGGCGACGGAGTGAACAAAAAGACTACAACTTATCAGATCGACAACGTGATGATCGGTTCGAAAATTCCGGAAGGAGAGGGATTGAAAGCAGACGTGGCCTTCGATTTGAAGGTGTTCGACGGAAAGAAATGGAATAATGCGGATAAGAATGTACTTGTTTTGTCGGTACAGGACTATAAAGAAATGGGACAAAACCAGTATTGTTTCTCCGAAAAAGTTCCTGCTGCGGATTATTTGCCGAATTATTTGGCAAAGGTAATCGCTTATCCGGTAGATCAGGAAAACCGTGTGGTGGTTTATCGCTACAACAATGGCAAAGAGGTGAAGAATTATAGCGATGAATATACCTATTTCGCTGCGACTGGCAGATGGACGCTGAATACCCGGATTGTCGACCTCACACAACAGTATGTCTTTGCCGGTGGTGTCTGGAAGTTTGATCCGAGTATGACAATCACGCTGGAAGCTGTCAAAGGAAATGCAGAGTCGGCTGCTTTCTATCAGGCTATCGTAGATTATGTCGGAAAGACTTTCGGTTCCGATTACTATCAGACGGGCTATACGAATGCCGAATTTTATTACGGAGCTTCTTCTTATCAGAATAACTTTAGTTTTTATCCTTATTCTTGGAGGGAAAGCAATAAGGCCGGAGCTGCCGCGTATCAGCATCTTTCGGATGAAGAGCTGACTGCACTGATGTTCGAACGTCTGCCGGAAGCGGTTCGGATCGGTTTGGAAGCTATTTACAGTGATGCCGATGTGGTGACGGGCGTCGAAGTGACCTATACCGTCAACTTCTCGATCTATGGGATCAATGGTACGAAAGATACGACGGTGTATACCGTCAAATATGTGGTGACCGGTAAAGCTGAATTCGAATATGTCGAAGATTCTTTGAAAGCAATCGGGTAGAGCATGGCACTTTCAATCATAAAAGACGGGACTCAGCGATGAGCCCCGTTTTTTGTGATTCATTCTGCGGAGTGATGAAGTAACTCAATGGCTTTCGTATATGATTTTATAATCCTGTTTTTTGCCTGCCTGAAACCAGGCCTCCGGAATGACTTTCCAATCGTTGCGGCAACGCGGAGTCAATACTTTCTTTTCTTTAATGTATTCCGTGATATAGTAACGCACATCTTTGTCCCAGATTTTTAGTATCCGTTGATTGATATCCGTTTTTGTCCATCCTACTCCTTGGGTAAGATGCCCGCCTCCTCCGTTTCCCCGGTAGGAATTGATTGCAACGGTGTAAGTGCTGTCGGCATGGAAAGGGCGGCCGTCGCTCAGGGAATGGATTTCTACCCGGTTGCCGGGTTGCCGGCTGACGTCTACTGTGTATTTGATTCCGGCTGCGCATGAATAGTTGAAATAGTCGGCGGCTAATACATAGTGACCTTTGGGGTTGCGAACGATATTTCCCTGTTCATCCTTTTTGAAATTCAACAAATGATCTTGGGCAGAAGTCATGGTGTTATATTGCAGTTGATAAGCATATTCCAGGTAACGGTCGATTTCCTGTCCGGTGAATTTCATCAGGTAAAGTCCGTTTTCATATTTATAGAGATTGAACATGTCCCGGATGGTAATCTCACCTTGGGCGATTTTAGCGTCCATTTGCAGGACAGTACTGAACGAAACGTCTGCCCGGGTTTCCCGGAGTTGGGCATTATGTATGAAGTCGGTAAAAGCCGAAGGCCCGAACAGGCCTTCCCGCCCCGATAATGTTTCGGTAAATTCGCCGATGGGAGTGTCGATATAGGCTTTCACCTGATTCAGGGCCGGTGTGAATTTCCGGAGATAAGCCGTATCCCGTGGGGCTTTCGCCGGATCGATCAATTCGGCGGTATAGGTCTTGTCGTAATGTCCGGCATGCCGGGTCAGGCTGACGGTGATCTTGCCTAAAGCCCGGGCATGCGAACGGGCATCCACGATCAACACTTTATGTCCCGCGTCGTTTGTGATTTCTTCTACCTTTTCCTGATGATCATGGCCCGAGACGATGATATCGAAACCCTCTACTTGCCGGGCCACTAACATCGTGGCATTTTCATTGCGGGGAGTGTCTTTGTTTTCACCGGCATAGTTGTAATTGTAACCGGCATGAAACAGGCCGATCAGCAGGTCGGGGTGTTCTTTTTCCTGAATCAGAGGTACCCATTTCCGGGCCGTCCCGATCATATCTTCGAATTCGATACCGTCCCACAAATGCTGGGGAAGCCATTTGGGAATACCCGGGGTGATCATTCCTAAAACGGCTATTTTGAGTCCCTTGCGGTGGAGTATGGTGTAAGGTTTGAAGTAAGGTGCTCCGGTTCGGGTATCTATTGCATTCGCTGCTAGCCAGGGAAAGTGAAATTCTCCGGCCACTTTATCATAGACCGGATGGCCTGCCTCGATATCGTGATTGCCTACGGCAGCGGCATCGTAACCCAGATCGTTCAGGACCTGGGCGGTAATATTGGTCTGAAGGGTATCGATATAATTGAAATAATAGTTGGAAGGTTGTCCTTGAAGGATATCACCCCCGTCTAATAGAATATACTCCCTGTCACCCGCTTTACGCTCTTCCGAGAGATAACCGGCTACCCCGGCCAGACTGTATAAAGTAGGGCGGTTTTGCTTTAAATCGAAGTCAAAAAGACTACCGTGTACGTCGGTAGTACAGTAAATGGTGAGTGTCGCTTTGTCCGGCTTCCGGGTACAAGAAATAAAAAAACAGACGACCGAACAGATACACCACAGAATGAGAAATAAACGTTTCATGTATAAATCGGATTTGATATTAATGATATGGATAAAAAACATGGCAATGTATAAAAAAAAGTTATACTCCCCCCTTTTTTATTCATTTTTTAGGGCTAAATTGCAGCTCTAAAATCTGAGTTATGAGTGGTGTGTTAAAGAAAGCTTGCTGGCTTTTGCCTGTATTGTTTGTGGTGAGCCCTGTGTTGGCTCAGCAAGGTGGTGGTATACAATCGGCTGCTAATATTGAAAGTCATATCTCTTTCATGTCGGTATTCCGGGGATTACTGGGGATTGTTTCTTTGTTAGCGATCGCCTGGTTGTTCAGTAAAGACCGGAAAGCTATTTCCTGGAAAGTGGTGGGGATCGGTTTGGCGATGCAGTTGGTATTGGCTGTCGGAATTCTTTATGTCCCGGCTGTACAGGCTATCTTTGAATTTTTCGGTAAGATCTTTATCCGTATTCTCGACTTTACGCGGGATGGAAGTATTTTCTTGTTGGGGGATCTGATGGATACCACCAAAGCGGGATATATCTTTGCTTTTCAGGTGTTGCCTACGATTATATTCTTTTCGGCTCTGACCTCCTTATTGTTTTATCTGGGCATTATTCAGAAAGTGGTTTATGCCATGGCTTGGGTGATGACTAAGCTCATGAATATCTCAGGGATGGAATCGTTGTCTGTGGCCGGAAATATCTTTTTGGGACAGACCGAAGCTCCGCTGATGATTAAAGAATATCTCGACGATATGAGCCCTTCCGAGATTTTTCTGGTGATGACCGGAGGAATGGCGACGATAGCCGGAGGAGTATTGGCTGCCTATATCAGTTTTTTAGGTGGGGAAGATCCGGTACAACGGTTGATTTTTGCCAAACATTTACTTGCTGCTTCAGTGATGGCTGCTCCGGGGGCTGTGGTTTTCGCTAAAATGTTGGTACCCCAGACCCGGCAGGTGAATAATAATATTCAGATTTCTAAAAATAAGGTCGGTAAGAATATTTTGGATGCCATATCCAATGGGGCGGCCGAAGGGGTGAAATTGGCTGTCAATGTTGCCGGCATGTTGTTGGTATTTGTGGCTTTTATCGCTTTTGCCAATTATCTGTTTACAAAATTCGGTAGCCTGACAGGAGTAAACGAGTGGATTGCTCAGGTTACTGACGGACGAAGCAAAGAACTGAACTTACAATTTATTCTGGGATATGCGATTTCTCCGTTGATGTGGCTGATCGGTATCGCTCCTCAGGATATGATCCATGCCGGTAGCCTGTTGGGGCAGAAGATCATTATGACCGAATTTATCGGATATGTCGATTTGGCCAACCTCAAAGCTGCCGGAGCTTTTGCTCAGACAAAGTCGGTCATTATGTGTACCTACTTCCTTTGTGGATTCGCAAACTTTGCTTCGATCGGTATCCAAATCGGCGGAATCGGTGGTTTAACTCCCAAAAATAAACCTCTGCTGGCTCAGTTCGGAATGCGGGCATTGTTAGCAGGCACACTCGCTTCTTTATTATCGGCTACTGTTGTCGGAATGATTATCGGTTAAGTTTTTTCTGACCAGATGGGTAGCCCAGAAACTGGGTATCGTACACAGCATGATCCAGACGAAAAAAGCCCGGTAACCGATCGATTCTTCGATCCAACCCGATATCATACCGGGGAGCATCAGGCCTAAAGCCATGAAACCGGTACAGATCGCATAATGGGCGGTTTGGTGTTTGCCGTTGCTGAATAGCATCATAAAATAGGTGAGGGAAGTGAATCCGAAACCATAACCGAATTGTTCGATGGCGACGCAGCCCGATATGATTCCTATACTTTCCGGTCGGGCGAAGGAGAGATACAGATACACGATATTGGGCAGGTTCATGGCAATGGTCATGGTCCATAGGCAGGACTTCAATCCCCGCCGTGCCATAGCGATTCCTCCGACAATTCCTCCGATCGTCAGGGCGATGACGCCGATCGTACCATAGATAAAGCCGACTTCTGCCGTAGATAGGGCAAGCCCTCCGGTAGCCGGAGTATCCAGCAGGAAGGGAGAAGTGATTTTCACCAACTGCGCTTCGGCGAACCGATAGAGCAGGATGAAGATCAGGGCACTGACGATGTGTTTCTTTTGGAAGAAAGAGGTGAAAGTACCTAGAAATTCTTTGAACACTCTTCCGGCAGAGGCTTGTTGAGGTGGAAGGGTACAAGTATCCCGCCGGGGGTGGGGTAAAAACAAATAGTGATAAACGAACAGAAGGGCAAACAGGATTGTCAGCAGGTAAAAAGTCAGCGACCAGGCTTGGGGGATGGCTGCGGTTTCCGGCATCTCCCTGGCGTAGCGTTGTTCGAGCCAGCCGGCGAACATTACCAGTATACCCTGGCCGAAAATAACCGCAAAACGATAAAAAGTATTGCGGATACCGACGAAATAAGCTTGTTTTTTTTCATTTAACCCTAACATATAAAATCCGTCGGCAGCAATATCGTGGGTGGCCGAACTGAATGCCAGCAACCACATGAAGGCCAGGCAATACCGGAAAGCCAGGGGGCCTTGGATCGTCAAGGCGATTCCTGCCAATCCTGCACCGACCAGGATTTGCATGACCACGATCCACCAGCGTTTGGTTTTCAGCAGATCGACCAAAGGGCTCCACAATGGCTTTATCACCCAGGGAAGATTCAAACCACTGGTATAAAGGGCGATATCGGTATTCGACATGCCCATGCGTTTGAATAGAATGACTGCAACGCTCATGACGACGACGTAGGGAAGACCTTGGGCAAAGTATAGAGAAGGCACCCATTGCCAGGGAGAAACCGCTTTGTTTTCTGTTTTCTTATTCATACATTTTTATTAACTCACACCCTTTGAAATAATGTTGTAAAATGGCCTTATAATTATAGCCCCGGGCTCCCATCACTGCGGCTCCTATCTGACAAAGCCCGACTCCATGCCCCCAGCCTGCACCGTGGAAAGTGAATATTCCATCCTGCTTTTCGACGATAAATGCCGAACTATATAGATGGGATTCTGAGAAAGCTTTCCGGATGATCAATTCTTTACCTATGACCAGCGTCTTTTTGTCTCCGGTGATTTTTACACGGATCAATCTGCCCGATACACCTCGCTCGATGGGCTGAATATCCCGGATCGTACCGAAATCGATACCGATTTTCCGATAGACCAATTCCGATAATTGTTCGGCCGGATAGCTGACTTGCCAACGGAAAAAATGCTGGGTTTCCTGGTCATAGTCGTTCAATACCTGTGACAATATTTGCCGGTCGGTTGTATGGCAGAAAGCAGGCGGGAAAGAAAGGATCCACTTCCGGGCTGTCTGTTCATCCCGTAAGTCTCCGGTTTCCAAATCTTCGGGTGCGTCTGTGATCTTATCCAGATAAGGATGTACTACCGGTTCCCAGGTATTGTCGAAGCGTTCGGTGGCTCCTCCGCAGCATTTTGAAAAGCGGGCGTCACAAATGGTTCCTTCGTAGGTAAGTACTTCTCCCCGGGTAGCTTCCAGCGCTTCCCGGACAGCAGGGGTATAGGCTTTACTGATCCCTTGATAACGTTGACAATGATCGTCGGCGCAGACATCGAAATGGGCATGGTCTTCCCGGTCGTACCAGCGAATGTATTCTTCCTGATCCACCCGGCAAGAGCTGTATGTGCCCCGTACTGTTTTGGCTTTATCGATCTGAGCGAGCAGCCAACTCCGGGAAATAACGGCGTGGGCTTTCAGAAATTCTGCTGACGAGGTGGCACGCATTTCAGAAGATATCACACTGAGTAGATAGTCTTCCAGAGAAAGGATATTTATCGCTGTCAGGTGTTTTTGTTCGTCGATGATTTTTAGCTTCCCCTTAAACTTTTGATTTTCCTTACGTTCCCAATGAAATTGAATACCGATGACGACATCGGTTAAATCGAAGTCGGAAGTCGTGTCATCTTCCGGTTCGAACGTCAGAGGTAAAGAAACCGGTTCCCGATGATCTGCCTGACTTAACAGGTAACCGTCCTCTGTTTGCCGGATGTTATATGCTCCGGTATATTTTTTTCCTGTAGTCCGGCAGGTGAAAATTCCGTTCAGCCGGAAACAGATTTCCGGTGAAAACAGGATACCGACTTCCAGTTGTGGGAGGTGTGAATATTTCTGCATAGGCAAGGTTAACTTATAATCGGATTAATTCTTTTTGTATCGCTTCCCAGCTATCCGGGCCGGCGGTTACCTGACTGAACATATCGGTCAATAAACCGGCTGAATATTTCCGGAAATCTTCTTCCCGGGGAGAAATGATCAGGCCGGCCATATCGACACATCCCGGACTGAACAATATTTTCTCCGTTCCCTCTGCATAAAATTGCCGGGGACGGCGTGTGCGGCGGGGAAAAAGACAAACGGTCCATTGACAGTTGTCGAACCAGCCGAGCAGGTTGATCATCGGTTCTTCTTCGAACGGAATGGATCGGCCGATGATTTCCATGGTCTGCCGAAAGAGAACCGAAAGGAGATGGGAGTCGGAAGCTTGTAAAAGGATCACTTCGCGGAGATAGTCCTTTAATATAGAAACCGAATAGTAGTCTTTTTTTACCAGATAACGGCGGAGCTCTTCATTGGCGGCATCTTCTTCCAAAGGCATAAGATGCCGCGGGCACATTTGAAAGTGAAAATGGTCCGGGGCAGAAGCGCCGCAAGTGGGACCGTTATAAAATAAGGTATACCCCTGAAAATCGAAAGTGAGATCCAGCAGGTCTTCAAATCGTCCCCCGATGCATTGAGGTTCATGGTGGCGGGAAGGTACCGTAAAATGACGTTCGAAAATGGGATAGGGATTTATAAAAATAGAATAACGATCGTTGTAACGGATTCCTTTTTGCGCTTCCGGCATATGCTCCCGGCATAGAAAACATTTCCGGTTCTGTAATGTCCGGACATCTATTCTGGCATTGGTAGAAATCATTCTGGCTGGATTATACTGGATCCGGAGACGAAAAAGATCGAATGGAATATCCCGGTAGACGGCTTGTTGCAGATCGGTATAATTTTTTTTAGCCAGTTCGAATTCCTGAAGTTGGCCGTTATAGAGTTGAAGTAAATCTTTACTATTCATGAAATTAAAAATTTATTCCGGTTATTTCCCGGAAATTCGGGCCTGGATTTCCAGGGTCCTGATTTTGTCTTTATAAAAATTATAGTTGTTCAGTTGCTGTATGTCCAGATCGTGATCTGAATTTTCTTCCCAACGCCGGCATAAATACAGGGGATCGTAAATACGGGCGATGAGGTATTTTCGTGAAATGGCCAGGGCGGTTGCATAGTCTTCGCCGTAGCTCACATTCGGAAATTTGATTTGCCTTAACACGGGAGTGTAGAATGCCCGTGGTGCGCCGAGCCCGTTTATGCGCAGGGCATTATTACGCCCGTTGTCTGGAGTCCATTCCCGGTGGGCGATAAGCCCTGGCGGAATTTCTTCCAACTTGAAATCGACCATCTGATAGCTACCGATCACCATGGCACAATTCTCCTGATAGAAGGTGTCGACGATACGTTGTAATACATGACAGTCCTTATACAGATCGTCGCTGTCGAGTTGTATGGCGAATTTACCGCATTCCGGTAATAGGATCGCTTCCGTCCAGCATCCTCCGATGCCTAATTCGGTGGAAGCGGGGATGTGATGAATCAGATTGGGGTACCGCCGGGACAATTCTGTCAGAATCTGACCGGTGCCGTCCGTAGAGTGATTATCTACTACAATGACATTAAAAGAAAAATCAGTTTGTTGCTGCAAGGCCGATTCTACAGCTTCCGCAATGGTACGTTTGCGGTTTCTGACGGGAATAATCACAGAGGCTTCCCGGGCGAAATTCTCCTGTCCGAAGTCTATACGCTGAAATTCGGGAGCTAACCAGGCTCCGATCGCCTGGAGGTGGGCTGTACAAACGGCTTCCATCTCCAACTGCACTTCCCGGTTGGCCGGATCGACATAATCGAACTGTTTTTCACCGGATAACCGCAGATCGGTGGGCTGTACGGTATAAAGGGTTTCCGGTATATGTACGATTTTTCCTAAACGCGAAATACTTAACCTTAATTCGTAGAGAGCTGCAAAACGGTAATCGGTATTCATTTGAGCGACTACTTGCTGAAAACTGTCGTTACGGAATAATAATAGTTGCCCGAAATCAAAATCGTTCCGTATACTTCCGGTTTGATATTCCAAGGTGGGATGGTGTATTTTTTTGCCTTGCCGGATTTCCTGGTAATCACTGTAAAACAGTGCTCCGTCATTACTTTCGGCTATCTGGTACATGCGCCCGATTGCATAAGGATGCAGCTCGATGGGAGAAGTACCGGTATAGAAAAGGATATAATCCGAATCTGCCTGCCTGGCTATTTGTTGTAAAGCAGGGGTGTCGGTAAAAGAAGATACGACAGTCGTTTTTACTGGTTCGGGACTTCGAAAAAGTTCTTTTTGCAGTAAGAAGGTATGAATTGAATACATATTTCCGGAATTTTTCGTTCAAAACTATAAAAAAATAAAAATCAAAACTAATTTTAGGTATATTTGTCCGTTAAATTCATGAATTTAATATGGCAAGTTGCTGATTTAATGGTGAGAGATTGAGGCGGATGGAATAGTAAGTGGATGATAGCCCTGGGTATAGCAGATGCTTAAGGTGTTTAATTAGGCGATGATGATATGTGTATATTATTATTAAAGAAAAAATACACAATTCTTACGGGGCTTTGTCTGGTGTGGGAAATTTTTTTGATGTCCGACAGAGCACTTGCTGAGGATAAAAGAGAAAATAGTCCGATTCTGATTATAAGTTCGTATAATCCGGAAACCTTTCAGACTTCCAACAATATCTCTGAATTTTTGGACGAATATAAATTATTGGGTGGAGATTCTCCTGTATTCATTGAAAATATGAACTGCAAGAGTTTTTCCGAATCGGTGTTATGGAAACAACATATGGCGGATATCCTGGGAAAATATACGGGAGACAAGACGCCGGATATCATATTGTTATTGGGGCAAGAGGCTTGGGCTTCCTATTTATCCCAGGACGATATTCGTTCGAGGGAAATACCTGTTTTATGCGGCATGGTGAGTAAAAACGCTATTTTATTACCTGAAGATACGACAGATTTAAAAAATTGGGAACCCGAAAGTACGAATTTTGAAGAAGCCTTGGGAAAAGACGCTAAGATAGCCGGTTTTGCTTACCACTATGATGTTGCAAAAAATATTCAATTGATAAAAGACCTGTATCCTCAGACTCAGCATATCGCTTTTATTTCCGATAATAGTTACGGAGGGGTGACCATGCAGGCCCATGTGCGGAGAGAGATGCAGCAATTTCCTGAATTCGATCTGATCGTACTCGACGGACGACAGCATACGATTTATACGATTGTAGACCAGATGGCTGTGCTCCCTGTAAATACGGTGGTGTTGGTCGGTACCTGGAGAGTCGATAAAAATGAGAGCTATTTTATGCGGAATGCGACCTATTCGATGATGAGTGCCAATCCGCATATGCCGGCCTTTTCTTTGGCTTCCGTCGGGCTGGGACACTGGGTGATCGGAGGATACAGCCCGCAATACCGGAGTGTTGGAAAAGATCTTGCCCGAAAAGCGGTGGCTATACAAAAAGATGAATTACATTATCGGGGACTGGATTTGATTCCTGATCAATATATCTTCGATTTTAACAAATTAGAAGAATTCAATATTAAAGTCAGTGCCTTGCCGGCAGGCGCAGAACTGATAAACAAAGAGGTGCCGTTTGTAGAAAAATATTATTATCAGATTTTGGCTATCGGGGTGGTCTTTTTCATCCTGATCGGGGCTTTGATTATTACCTGGTATTATTATTGGCGCACCAAACGCCTGAAAGATAAATTATTAAAGTCGGAAGGTGAATTGGTTGCTGCTAAGGAGAGAGCGGAGGAATCGGACCGTCTGAAATCTGCCTTCCTGGCTAATATGAGTCATGAGATCCGAACTCCTTTGAATGCGATCGTTGGATTTTCAAATGTATTGACCAGCGGTGAATACTCCGGGGAGGAACAGAAGACTTTTGTGGAGGTGATACAGACTAACTCCGATTTGTTATTACGTCTGATCGGGGATATATTGGATATTTCCAGGCTGGAAACCGATAAGCTGAGATTTTCTTTTGAAGAATGTGAAATTGTCGGTTTGTGTCAGAAAGTATTGACTACGACTTCTTATGCCAAGAAAGAAAATGTGGAGTATGTCTTTCATCCGATAGTAGATTCGTTTGTCATCGAAACCGATGTGCAGCGATTACAGCAGATATTGATCAATCTGTTGTCGAATGCCAATAAGTTTACTACCGAAGGACAAATCACCCTGGAGTTCCGAATCGATGAGAAAAAACAATTTGTCGAATTCAGTGTGACGGATACGGGTTGCGGTATCCCTTTGGAAAAGCAGGAAAAGGTATTTGAACGCTTTGAAAAATTGAATGAATACGCACAGGGTACCGGTCTGGGGTTGGCTATTTGCCGGATTACCGTCGAGAAATTGGGCGGAAAAATAGGTGTAGACAAAGAATATAAAGCCGGTACACGCTTTGTGTTTACCCATCCGGTGAGACAAAAACGATAAACCTGTTTTTTCCGGTTTGGCCAGAGAACGATCGGTTTTTGTTTCGTCCTCTGATTTTCGCTTTGCTGATCGGTAGTTCCAATGGCCTGATCGGCGAACTTGTGGTTCTGAAAATGCCAGGACAAAATCCTGTTAATCAATCATGTATGACTATTGGTCAAGTCCCAAGGACTACCAAACAGGAGGACGCTAGAACAACACGAACACCGAAGACGAATAGGTAACAGAATAAACCTACGAATTTTCTGTCGTTAGTTTATCGTCCAGGTCGGTGAGTAAGTGTTGGAGGCATCGGTCGATCACCTCATAGTCGAATCCGCGGCTTAATCCGAAGCGGATCAGTTTGGCTTTTCGTTTATAAGGCTCTTCGCCGGCCAGGGATTTCATTTTTTGTTTTAACAGAGTGAGACAGGCTTCCTGATAGGTATCGGTATCCAACGCTTCTAATACTTGGGAAATGAGGTCCGGATCGATTTTTTTACGATGGAGCATAAGGGCTATTTTCTGTTTTCCCCAATGGTTGAACCGGAACTTATCTTCGGCATAGGCTTGGGCATAACGGGCATCGTCGATGAATCGATGCTGATGCAGAAAAGTCATAATCCGGTCGATTTCTTTTTCAGGTATTTCCCATTTGACCAGTTTTTCCTGGATTTCCCAACTGCAATGTTCTTTTTTACTGCAGATAGCGGCCGCTAAGCTTAAGGCTTTCTCTTTATTCATCTCTATCCGATATTAGTTATGCCGATTTCCTGTTTGTGCCGGCTTTTCACTTTTCACCATTCGTTCTTTTCCATAAAAATCTTTTCGTAATTCGATATTCCGGTAGCCATATCGGGTCAGCAGGGCTATCGTTTCCTGGCCGAAGGCTTCGTTGATTTCGAAAAATAAAAGTCCTTGAGGGTGTAAGTGGGTCAGTCCGAATTCTGCTATGGCCCGGTAAAACAGGAGTGGATCTTCGTCGGGGACAAATAAAGCCTGATGAGGTTCATGATCGAGTACTTTGGCTTCCATCGTTCCTTTTTCGCTTTCCCGGATATAGGGGGGATTACTGACGATCAGATCGTAAGTGTCCCAGGAGGCGGTTTGGGGGTGTAGGATGTCGCGGAGAAGGAATTCCGCTTTAACGCCGTTCAGTATTGCATTTTCCCGGGCCAGCTCAATCGCTTCCGGAGAAATATCGACCCCTGTAACGTGAGCTCCTTGACACAACCGGGCCAGGGAAATTCCGATACAACCGCTTCCACTCCCGACGTCGAGCAGGCGGTTACCCGGCTTGAGCCATTCTCCCACCCATCTGACCAATTCTTCGGTTTCCGGACGTGGGATTAAAGTCGAGGGGGACAGTTTGAATCTTAAACCGGCAAACTCGGTTTCTCCGAGGATATACTGTATCGGAGAACCGGATTTCAATAAGCGAACGATTCCGATAAATTTATTTATAAAGCTTTCGTCTAAAATTTCGTTTTTTCTAAGATGGATGTCTATATTTGTATAATGCAAAACATCCATGTAAATGATCTTGCAGATACATTCGATTTCATGTTCGGAATATGAATCTTTTAGTTCCTGCAAAGCGTATTGGGATAAATGATGGATTGTATTCATAATACAAAGATAAAATTATTTGAAAATTGAAAACTGAAAACTTTTCCATTTTTTATATTTTTTATGTCCTGGTTGCAAATTATCATATATGTTTTAATCGCCCTGTATATCCTTACTGTGGCCAGTGTGGTTTTTAATGTGATTCTTGAAAACCGGAATCCGGTGCGAACCTTGGCATGGATTATCGTCCTGGTGACCGTTCCGTTGGTCGGTTTCCTTTTCTATCTCTATTTCGGTGTGAATTACCGGAAAAATAAGATGTTTTCGATGAAAGGCCTGGGCGATATGAAATGGCTCCAGTATATGAGCGAAGATCAGAAACAGCTGATCCGGAAATCGGAGTTTTTGAAAAAGCGGGAGACGGTAGAAGTGCGGAAGCTGATGACTTTATTGTTGAATAATAGTAAAGCTTTATTGACCCGTTATAATCAGGTCGAAATTTTGAATAATGGCGAAGAGACATTTCCGGCTTTATTCGGGGCTTTGAAAAATGCCAAAAAGTTTATCCATTTGGAGTACTATATTATCGGAGAAGGGAGATTGGCTACTGAACTGAAGGAGATTTTACTTCAAAAAGCTGCCGAAGGAGTCGAAATCCGGATCATCTACGATGATGTGGGATCATGGAGCTTGTCCAAGGAGTTTATCCGGGAATTGAGGAAATCCGATATACAGATTTATCCCTTTTTGCCGGTACGTTTCCACCATTTGGCGAATAAAGCCAATTACCGGAACCATCGGAAAATTGCCGTCGTGGATGGAGAAGTGGGATTTGTCGGGGGGCTGAATATCGCCGATCGTTATATGGACGGAGTACCCGGAATAGGCATTTGGAGAGATACCCACCTGAAAGTGACCGGGGAAGTCGTGACTTCGTTGCAGGTGATTTTCCTGATCGACTGGTATTTTGTCCGGCAGGAATTGTTGTTGGATAAGAATGAATACTTGCCCTACCATCAGGCCGATAATAATGTTATCGTGCAGACGGTTACTTCGGGACCGGATAGTGACTGGGCTTCCATTCAGCAGTCTTATTTTACGCTGATCAATATGGCGAAACGATATGTTTTTATTTCGACACCTTATTTTATGCCCGGAGAGACGACATTGAATTCCTTGAAGACGGCTGCGATGAGCGGGGTGGATGTCAGATTGCTGTTGCCTCATAAGTCCGATTCCTGGCTGACACATTGGTGTACCCGTTCGTATGTCGAAGAATTGTTGGAAGCCGGTGTAAAGATTTATTGGTACCAGAAAGGGATCAATCATAGTAAGGTAATTATTGTTGACGGCAGTGTAGCCAGCGTCGGGACGGCTAATATGGATTTGAGAAGTTTTGAGCAGAATTTCGAAGTAAGCCTGATCATTTACGACCGCGAAGTGGTGAAAAAATTAGCGGTAGATTTTATGAAAGATTTGAAAGTCAGTACCGAGGGAGCGATACAAAGATGGAAATTCAGGACGAAACGGGAAAAAGTGTGTGAATCGGTGGCGCGTTTGTTTGCACCGGTACTTTAAAAAAGTAAAAGGCTATAAGTATAAGTGGGAGGGGGGAAAAGAGGAGATATTATATGTTCAGAGTGAATGAAACGAAGTGTATGTTCAGTAGTAAAGAAATTTTAAGGATCTTGGATTGCAAAGCCTGTGAGGTAAAGGACTTTGAGATTACAGAAGTAAGCGTGGATAGCCGGTCGGTGAATAAACCCGAGTCGACTTTATTTTTTGCTTTAAAAGGAATTAATCATGATGGACATGATTATGTAGAAAAATTGTATGAACAGGGGGTAAGGAATTTTGTGGTAACCGAGCTGAGAGCGGATTTTCTTCCTTTGTCCGGGGCTAATTTTTTTGTCGTCGATGAGGTTTTACCGGCACTTCAGCAATTGGCAGCCTGGTATCGCGGTCAAATGAAGGCTGAAGTGGTCGGTATCACCGGGAGTAATGGAAAAACGATCGTCAAAGAATGGTTATATCAGTTATTATCGGATGAACCGGGTATTTATCGCAGTCCCCGTAGTTATAATTCACAGGTCGGAGTCCCTTTGTCTTTGTTGGGTATGGATGTTTCTACCCGTTTGGCCATCATTGAAGCCGGAATCTCTCTGCCGGGAGAGATGGGTAAGTTGCAGGCAATGATCCGGCCTGAGATCGGGATTTTTACGCATTTGGGAGATGCGCATGGAGAGAATTTTGAATCCAGACAACAGAAATTAGCGGAGAAAGCCATATTGTTTCGGGATTGCCGTTGTATTATCGGAAGAGAAGGGGAGGCTTTGGACTATATAGCTAGCCGGTTTCGACCGGATGTAAAAAAAATGATCTGGGGAAGTGGGAAAAATGCAACTGTCCGGGTTGAAGAGAAAGGGAGCACTGCCCATGAACGCCTGGTAGCCGTCGGATATGAGCATGTTGCGTTTACTTTGTCTATACCGTTCCCGGATGAAGCTTCTTTTGAAAATTGTATGAATGCCGTATGTGTTTTATTGCTGGAAGGGATTTCTCCGGCTTTCATCGCCGAACGGGTAGCCCGTTTGCAGCCTTTGGCGATGCGGATGGAAATAAAAGATGGTATAAATCGTTGTGTATTGATCAATGACTACTATAATTCGGATGCCGCTTCGTTTCAGTTGGCATTGAATACCCTGGCTATGCAGGATGCCGGGCGTGAGAAAGTCGTGATTTTGTCTGATTTCGTGGATACGGGAACCGGTGAGAGAGAGTTGTACCGGGAGGTAGCGTTGTTGTTGCGAAAGGCGAAGGTTTCTTTATTTATAGGTATCGGGGAAAAGTTAAGCCGGTATAAACCTTATTTTTTGGTCCCCCGCTGTCGTTTCTACAAGGATACGGATAGTTTCCTGCGCCAAGAGAACAGGGAGCAGTTTAAAGATCAGGTGATTCTGATTAAAGGTGCCCGTAAGTTCCGTTTCGAATACATCGCCGGTTTTTTACAGAAACAGTCCCACGCTACCGTGCTCGAAGTTGATTTCGATGCAATGGTGCATAACCTGAATTATTTCCGTTCTTTGTTGCCCCGGAAGACGATGATCGCTGTTATGGTCAAAGCTTTTTCTTATGGGAGCGGAGCCGGGGAAGTAGCGAGTTTGTTACAATATCAGGGGGTAAATTACCTGATGGTGGCTTTTGCAGATGAAGGAGTAGAGTTAAGAGCTGCCGGAATAACCATACCTATCGGTGTCATGAATCCTGAACCGGAGGCTTTCGATCATATGATCGAATTTAATCTGGAACCGGAGATTTATTCTCTCGAATTACTGGAGGCTTTCGACCGGGCCCTGACCAAACATGGCATAGAAAAATATCCTGTACATTTGAAATTGAATACCGGGATGAATCGTTCCGGCTTGGATCCGGAAGATCTGCCCGCTTTGCTGAAGTTTTTCGAAACGAAACGGAAAGTCATAATCCGTTCCATGTTTTCACATTTGGCCGGGAGTGACGAAGCCCGACACGATGAGTATACGTTGTTCCAGATCAACCGTTTTATTGAAATGACGAAAGAAGTCCAGGCCCGTTTCGATTATCCGATTATCCGGCATATTCTCAACTCCGCCGGAATAGAACGGTTCGGACAGTATGCTTTCGATATGGTCCGTTTGGGTATCGGATTACATGGGATCAGTGCCGTGGGGGCACCGTTATGGCCTGTCAGTAGCTTTAAGACCTATATTGCGGCAGTTCGTCAGGTGAAGGGAGATCAGACGGTAGGATACGGACGGAAGGGTGTATTGGGCCGGGATACCCGTATTGCCGTTATTCCTGTCGGCTATGCGGATGGGCTCGACCGCCACCTGAGCTGCGGAGTCGGTGAAGTATGGATCGGAGGACAAAGAGTTCCCATTGTCGGGAATATCTGCATGGATGCCTGTATGGTGGATATCACCGATACGGACGCACAGGTCGGGGATGAGGTGGAAATATTCGGAAAACATATTTTGGTGACCGAGCTTTCCGATAAATTAGGTACGATCCCCTATGAAATATTGACCAGCGTGTCTCACCGCGTGAAACGAATTTATTTTAAAGATTAAAGCAAAAACCGTCGCCAATTTAATTTTGGCGGCGGTTCTGCTTTTATTGTTTCTGATTTGCATAATGTCGACGGGGACATTCAAACCATGGATCCCATTTATTTATCGGAACCGAAGGTTCGATAATCAGAGTACTGAAAGAGTTCGCTAATCAGGCTTGCCAAACTGCCGATCGGTCTGCACAGGCTTTGGTGGATCCAGTCCTCATTTTATTCCAGTTCCCCGATGTTTTTCTCCAATTCCCCGATCGTAGTCGGTTTGGCGATAATCTTGTGATTTTCGTCGATCAAAAACATCGAAGGAGTAGCGAAAAGATTATAGTCGTTTGCTATTTCACTGTCAAAACTGCCTGCTGCATGGATATTTACCCATTCCAGCGGATATTGAATAGAAAATTTTTCCCAGTCTTCCCTGTTTTCATCGATGGATATGCCGATGAGCTTTATTTGTTGATGGGTGAAAATCTCTTTTTGACATAGTTGAGGTAGAGCTTCCATTAATGATTGGCAATGGCTGCATTGTGTATGCCAGAAAAGAAGCAAGGTGTAGGGAGAGATTTCACTATAGAGATTGACTGGATGGTTATGGATGTCCATTAGTGTGAAGTCGGGAACCTGTTGGCCTATAGCCATTTTGCTGTAACCTTCCAGCCGCCTTTTGACAATATCGCTGTTGCTGCCACATTGTTGTATATAATGGTTTGAAATATGTGCCAATACTTCTTCCATTTGTTGGCTTTCGAAACCGGAGATTAAAAATTGAAGCAGATTTTGTTGTACGATCGGATTCACATTGAGCAAAGGGATCAGATAATCCAGGGCCTGGATACAGTTCGTCTCATTTTCCCGGGGGCTGGCATAGGGTTTTTTATGTAATTGAATGTATTGGAAGATTTTGTCTGTATAAAAAGGAGTATATAGTAAAAGTGTATCCGAGAAATCGATTAACGATAAATACCGATACTTAAAAAGTGAATCCCGCTCCTGCTGTGAAAGGTTTCCCGGAATAATGGGTAACTTTTGATTTTTTATCAGTTTTCCTGCCAGCGTATTCGGGTGCTCCCGGTAGTTCTTATCGATTAATTTATCTCGTTCGAGCTGGAATTTTTTATAATATTCGAGTGCTTTTTGGTAGAACTTATCTTTGTCCGGATAGTTTATCACTACTTGTCCAACCAAACCTAATTTGTGATTGTAAATAGTCTCCGATTTTAAGAAGTCGAAATAAATTTGATTTTCTGTAGAGTGTATCACCTGGGCTGTTGCCTGAGGATTTTGATAATCGAGGGATATTTCGATATCTTCCCGGTTAAAGAGAAAATCCAAAAAGATGGGACCTTTCCCTGAAAATTGAGCATAAGGAGGAAAACCCAGAATAGTTCTCAGTGTTCCGGGAGAAGTAGCCTCCGGTATCTTGAAAGACAAGGTATCTTGTGAGCGTACAGGTAAGGTATCTAAGGCAAATAATGCTCCGTTATAAAACCGTAATAGAATGGGTTGAGAATCGGCCGGTAGATTTTTCACCTCTAATCTGACCCGATAATCTTTGCTCCATCCGGTAAATGGCAAAAGACAAAAAAAGACGATGAATAATTTTAACATACACTTATCGATTTAAAGAACCTGATTTTGTGGGGTATTGTTCAGCCACATTTCGATATTCCTGATTACGATATTCAGCCGGGTTTCAAAAGCTTCCCGGGTGGCGTAGCCCATATGCGGCAACATCAGTAGATTAGGTGCATTAAATAATTCCAGGTTCAGAGGAAGCGGAGGTTCCTGATCGTAGACATCGACGGCTGCTCCGGCTATTTGTCCTTTTTTCAGGGCATTGTAAAGCGCTTCCTGGCTGACGATGGGTCCCCGGGCGGTGTTGATCAGGACAGCATGTGGTTGCATGAGTGCAAATTCGTTTGTCCCGATAAATGCTTTGGTTTCCGGGTTCAAGGGAAGATGTACCGTGATGATATCCGATTGACGCAGAAGGGTATCTTTGTCCACCTGGGTGATATGAGGAAGGGCCTTGGGGCTGCGGTTATAGCCTAAAACCTTGCATCCGAAAGCGTTGGCTAACAGAGCTACCCGTTGGCCAATGGCTCCGAGCCCGACGATACCTACTGTTTTTCCGTGAAGTTCGCTTCCCAGGACTCCCTGCCGGTCTCCGCCGATACGGAGAATGGCATCTCCGCCTACCATTTTTCGGTACACGGCGATCATCATTCCGATCGTTAATTCGGCTACTGCTTCTGTAGAGTAACCGGCGGCATTACAAACCGTGATACCCCGTTTTTTACATTCTTCCAGATCGATATGGTCCACTCCGGTAAAGGCTACAGAGAGCATCCGGAGCTTCGGACAATTTTCAAAGAAATGTTTCCGCAACGGAATATTGCTGACTACGACAACTTCGGCATTTTGGGCCCTTTCGATCAATACCTCTTCATTCTCATTCCGGTCGTGATAAAAAGTGACTGTATGTCCCTGGTTTTTCAGAGTAGCCAGACTTTTGTTTATCGTGCATTCGCACATTCCTAACGATTCGACAAATACGATATTCATACTTACATACTTTTAATGCTGTGTTCTTTCCGGGTAAAACTACAACGTGTTTATCCCAGGTGTTTTGGAGCCTCTAAAATAGTGAATATTTTGATAAAGTACACGGATCGTTTTATTTTGAAAACCAGGAAGACCCTGTATTTTTCTGACAGAAAGAGATACTTTTTAATTTATTTTTCGTACAAGGTTATAAATCAGATAAAATAACTATGAAACGAGAAGATTTATTATCCAAAATCTCTGATCCGTCCAAAGTCTGGGATGTTGTCGTTATCGGAGGAGGTGCAACCGGTTTGGGAGTTGCCGTAGATGCAGTTACAAGAGGGTATAGTGTCGCTTTATTCGAATGGGAAGATTTTGCAAAAGCAACTTCCAGTCGTAGTACCAAGTTGGTGCATGGAGGAGTCCGGTATTTGGCTCAGGGAGATGTTTCATTGGTATTGGAGGCTTTGTACGAAAGAGGATTACTCCAACAGAATGCTCCGCATCTGGTAAAAAATCAATCTTTTCTGATTCCGAATTATCGTTATTGGGATAACTTTCTTTATACAGTCGGACTGACGATATACGATATCCTCGCCGGCCGTCTTAGTCTGGGGCGTTCTAAATATGTATCCAAAAAGAAGACTACGTCTTATTTACCGACGGTCCGGGTGGATGGTTTGAAGGGAGGGGTAGTCTATCATGACGGTCAATTCGACGATTCCCGCCTGGCAGTCAATCTGGCTCAGTCCTGTGTCGAAAATGGCGGATGTCCGATCAACCGTATGAAAGTAACGGCGATATTACACGGATCCGATGGCCGGGCAAGAGGGGTGAAGGTTCAGGATTTGATGAACGGGCAGGAATATGAAGTGAAAGCCAAAGCGGTGATTAATGCGACCGGCATCTTTGTGGATAGCATTATGGAAATGGATGTGCCGACTCACGAGCATATGGTGAAACCGAGCCAAGGGGTACATTTGGTCCTGGATAAGTCGTTTTTGCAAAGTGATTACGCTATCATGATCCCCAAGACCGACGATGGCCGGGTATTGTTTGCCGTGCCCTGGCATGACAAAGTGGTTGTCGGAACGACCGATACTTTACGGGAACATCCGGAATTGGAGCCACAAGCTCTGGAGTCGGAAATCGAATTTATCCTGAATACGGCCGGACGTTACCTGACTCGTAAACCTCAACGGAGCGATGTCCTTTCGGTATTTGCCGGATTACGTCCATTAGCGGCTCCCAAAAAGGAAGGTAAAAGTACGAAAGAAATTTCCCGGAGTCATAAGATTTTTGTTTCTGAAAATAAGCTGATTACCATCACCGGAGGGAAATGGACCACCTATCGGAGAATGGCTGAAGATACGGTGGATAAGGCGATTGAATTGAATCTGCTGGAAAAAAAAGAATGTGTGACAAAAAAATTCCGGATTCATGGTTATCAATTAAATCCGGATCTCAATAATCATTTGTATATTTATGGCTCGGATATTCAGGCGATCAAAACCTTGATGCAGTCCGATCCGGCTATGGCCGAAAAACTGCATCCCAAATATGATTACACTGTGGCCGAGGTGGTATGGGCGGTTCGGGAAGAGATGGCATTGAATGTTGAGGATATACTGGCCAGGCGTGTCAGGTTATTGTTCCTGGATGCCCGGGTGGCTGCCGAAGTTGCCCCTAAAGTGGCCAGGATCGTTGCCAAAGAATTGGGATACGATCAGGCCTGGATCGATGGGCAGGTAAAAGAGTTTACCGATTTGTCCGGACACTATATTTTAGAGTAAAACGTATATTTAAAAGTTACAGCGGTTTTAAAGGCGGCAAGGGGTTCAGGAGTTAAGTTAACCGCTGTAACCCTTGTAACTGAAAAAAGTATATTTTAATTATTCAGGAATGTCAGAACAGTATATTTTATCGCTCGATCAGGGAACCAGTAGTTCCCGGGCAATTGTTTTCGACCACGATGGTGAAATCAAAGCTGTGGCTCAGCAAGAATTCCGGCAGATATTTCCTCAGTCGGGATGGGTGGAACATCATCCGCAGGAAATCTGGACCTCCCAGGCTTCTGTGATTGCCGGGGCTATTGCTTCGGCCGGTATTAACGGATTGGACATCGCTGCCATCGGGATTACAAATCAGCGGGAGACGACGATTGTATGGGATCGGGAGACCGGACAACCGGTTTATAATGCTATCGTCTGGCAAGACCGCCGTACGGCTTCATACTGTGATGCTTTGAAGGCTGAGGGGAAAACCGAATTTATCCGGGAGAAGACCGGATTGATCATAGACGCTTATTTCAGTGCCACTAAAGTCAAATGGATTCTGGATCATGTCGAGGGGGCAAGGGAAAAAGCCGAAGCCGGAAAGCTTATTTTTGGAACGGTGGATTCCTGGCTGGTCTGGAAATTGACCCGTGGGGAAGTGCATATTACGGACGTCACCAATGCTTCCCGTACGATGCTTTATAATATCCATCGGCTGGCCTGGGATCCGGAATTATTGGAACTGTTCGGTATTCCTGCCGCGATGTTACCTGAAGTCAAGACTTCCAGCGAAATATATGGACACACGAAAACGACCCTCTTTGCCCATAAAATACCGATTGCAGGCATTGCCGGGGATCAGCAGGCAGCCTTGTTCGGTCAGATGTGTACCGAACCCGGAATGGTAAAGAATACTTATGGAACGGGGTGTTTCCTCTTGATGAATAGTGGTGATAAACCGGTTGTCTCGAAGAATAATCTGCTGGCGACCATTGCCTGGAAAATCGGAGAAGAAGTGACTTATGCCCTCGAAGGAAGCATTTTTGTCGGCGGGGCGATCGTTCAGTGGTTGAGGGATGGTTTAGGGATTATCCGCTCTTCGGGCGAGGTGGAGACTTTGGCACATAGTGTGCCGGATGCCGGTGGGGTTTATTTTGTACCGGCATTGACAGGCTTGGCCGCTCCCTATTGGAATCAGGATGTCCGGGGAGCTATTTCGGGTATTAGCCGTGGAACGACAGCCGCCCATATTGCCAGGGCTGCCTTGGAGGGAATCGCTTTTCAAACCATGGATGTGGTCAATGCCATGATCCGGGATGCCGGTATCGAATTGAAAGAATTGCGGGTGGATGGAGGAGCTGCTGCGAATAATGTGTTGATGCAGTTTCAGGCCGATATTTTGAATACCACGGTCATACGACCCAAGATCATCGAGACCACAGCCCTGGGGGCTGCTTATCTGGCCGGTTTGGCGGTAGGTTATTGGAGCGATATTCATGAAATCCGTCAACATTGGCATAAAGAAAAGGAATTTATTCCTTCCGGAGAACAACAGAAAATGGAAGAACTGAAAGAGGGATGGAGAGATGCTGTCGATCGGGTGCTTGAACGATAATTGTATATTGGCTTGCTATGACGATTTCTTTATTCACAAAATGTCTGTTCGAATTTATCGGTACTGCTTTGCTGATCCTGCTGGGAGACGGAGTGGTGGCCAGTTCATTACTGAAGCATTCCAAAGGTTTCGGCGGAGGCTGGGTGGTGATTACTTTTGCCTGGGGATTTGCCGTCATGTGCGGGGCATTTGTGGCCGCTCCCTACTCGGGAGCTCACCTGAATCCGGCTTTGTCTATCGGTTTGGCGTTGGCTCATACTTTTCCCTGGGCTTATGTACCTGCCTATATTATAGCGCAATTGGCCGGTGGATTTTTGGGAGCTGTTCTGGTCTATGTTTTCTATAAAGATCATTACGATGCAACAGAAGATCCCGATGTGAAATTAGGTACTTTCTGTACGATGCCTGCAATCAGGAATATCCCCCGTAATCTGATCTGTGAGGTCATCGGTACTTTTGTGTTGGTTTTTGTCATTTTGTGTCTGGCTATCGATGGGAATACGCCTGAGGTCGGATTGGGATCTGTGGGATTGTTTCCGGTGACTTTCCTGATTGTCGCTATCGGTATGTCTTTAGGAGGAGCTACCGGTTATGCTATCAATCCGGCCCGGGATTTGCCTCCCCGTTTCGCTCATTTTGTTTTACCGATCCGGGGTAAAGGGAGTAGTGGATGGGGATATAGTTGGGTCCCGGTTTTGGGTCCTATCCTGGGGGCCTGTCTGGCTGCCGGGTGTTATAAAATAATTTTTCCTTGACTTCCAAATCCTATTCTGAGTAATTATTTTTACCTTTGTTAGCTCATTTGGTGTAATATAAGGTGAAGTGTCTGAATGTTCAGCCCTTTTATACGAATTTAAAAACTGGAATGGAAAAGATCATGTCATTGTCTGAAAGACATCAAAAGATTTTAGAATTATTAAAAGTAAACGGAATCGTTTCAGTAAATAGTCTTAGCCGGCAATTGAATGTTTCTTCGGTGACGATCCGGAAAGACTTGGGATTACTGGAAGAAAAGAAATTACTATATCGTTCACACGGAGGAGCTATTCAGATCGATCCCTATATAGCCAACCGGCATGTGCAGGAAAAAGAAAAACAGTTTCCGGAAGAAAAGAAAAGGATTGGTATGAAGGCTGCCGAAATGCTGACTCCCAATGACGCTATCATTATTGCTTCCGGTACTACGGTATTGGCTTTTGCCCGCTGTATACCTCCGGAGGCTCAGCTGACCGTACTGACTTCTGCGATGAACGTTGCCATGGCTCTCCTGAATTGTCAGCAGGTGGAAGTGATTCAGTTGGGCGGTATTGTCCGGCATACCTCTTCGTCGGTTACCGGAGAATATGCTTTGCGGATGTTGGAGAATTTTTCCGGGACGAAGCTTTTTCTGGGGGTAGATGGAATCGATTTAAAATATGGACTGACTACCACGAATTTTATGGAAGCCAGTGTAAATCGTGCGATGATCGATGCGGCGCAAAAGATTATTGTCCTGACCGACTCTTCTAAATTCGGCCGGCGGGGGTTTGGAAAGATCTGCGAACTGGATGCTGTCGACCAGATTATCACCGATTCCGGCGTATCTCCCAAAGTGGTCCGGGAATTAGAGGAGTTGGGGATTAAGGTGTCGATCGTCTAAGGAGCTTTATTTTTTATGTCGAAGATACAAGTGATTTATTCCAATACAAACGGCAATGCCTCTGCTTTCGCGTGGACGATTTCGGGCCGGTAATTGAATTCTTCGTAGGAAAAAGCAGTTAGTTCTTCTTTAGTCGTCAGGCGATTTTGAAGGATATAGCGGGTCATGGCACCACGACACATTTTGGCATATACGACAATGGTTTTCAATTTGTCTTCTTCACGAATGAAAAATTGAGGTTCCAGGACTTTCACTTCCCGTCTGACCCGTTTCCAGTCGAACAGACGGGTCATTTCCTCTGTGGCAAGATGCACCAAGCAGCCATCGTCCTGCTTTACTGAATCGATCAGCACATCGGTCAAACGTGGTTTCCAAAAATCGAACATGTTCCGGTTGTCGTTGTTCGGTAACTTTACGTTACCCTCTAAACGGTAGTTTTTGATCCGGTCCATAGGCCGGAGCAGGCCATATAAAAAGGAGCAAATCCACAGATGGTTGTTGGCGTAGGCATAATCGGCTTCTGTAAATTCCCAGGCGCGGAGGTGGCGATAGACTATGCCGTTGTATGACAACACGGCAGGCCCGCTGTCGTCGGAATCGAAAAAAGACAGATAACGTAGTTTATTCAGGATAGCCAGGCGTGGATTACATTTCAGGGCTTTCCCCAATTCCGCTTCCGTGAAGGCCGCTAATTGGAGTGCATGGCGTTCGGCTTCTTCCAGAAACTTCGGCTTTGTCAGGATTGACGGTGAAAGCTCAGGCCTTGTCGTCATGTTTTTGGCACAAGCGAGTAATATCTGCATGGTCTTGTTTTTAGAACTTATACAAAAGTAATAAAATAATCAGGAAACAATAGGCTGTTTTTCCGGGTATTTCAACGTGAGGCCATTCGGTAGATGGCTTTTCGTTTCGGGGAGTAATTGGGATATGGTGTTTCATTTGTTTTCGTTTTGATTGAAAATACTTTCGTTTTTCTTTTGAAATGTTTTGAATTGTTTGTTTCTTTGTAGGTGAAAATATAATTTTCTGCACAAATGAAACAAAATGATATGACCAAGCCATTTGATGTGATTGTAATCGGCGGTGGCGCAACCGGTGCTGGAATTGCCAGAGACTGTGCCCGTAGAGGGATTCGTGTGCTTTTGATCGAGCGATTCGATATATCGACGGGAGCGACGGGACGAAATCACGGTTTGTTGCATAGTGGTGCCCGCTATGCAGTGACTGATCAGGAATCGGCAGAGGAATGTATTAAAGAAAACAGGATTCTTCGGCGGATTGCCAGTCATTGTGTGGAAGAGACCGACGGTCTGTTCCTGAGTTTGCCGGAGGATGACATTCAATATCAGGCAAAATTTGTCGATGCTTGTCGACGTGCCGGAATCCGGGCCGATATTATCGATCCGAAAGAAGCGCTGTTGCTGGAGCCATCTGCCAATCCGGCTATTATCGGGGCGGTAAGGGTTCCCGATGGGGCTGTCGATCCTTTCCGTTTGACTACTTCGAATATCATCGATGCCCGTAATCATGGGGCTGAAATTCTCACTTACCACGAGGCGACGGAATTAATCCGTGAACAGGATCGTATCGTCGGAGTGAAAGCCCTGGATCATAGGACGAAAGAGACTAAAAATTATTATGCTAACGTTGTCGTAAATGCCGGAGGAATCTGGGGACACAACATCGCTAAGATGGCGGGAATAACGGTGAATATGCTGCCTGCTAAAGGTGCCCTGCTGATTTTCGGGCATCGGGTGAATAATATTGTTTTGAACCGGTGCCGCAAGCCTGCGGATGCCGATATTCTGGTTCCGGGTGACACGATTTCATTGATCGGAACCACTTCGAGCAAGGTGTCGTTTGATGAAGTCGACCGGATGTATGTGACTCCCGGTGAGGTGGATTTATTGTTACGCGAAGGGGAAAAATTGGCTCCGGTCCTGGCACAAACCCGTATTTTGCGGGCTTATGCGGGTGTACGGCCTTTGGTTGCGGCAGACGACGATCCGAGTGGCCGGAATGTGAGTCGGGGAATTGTGCTGCTGGATCATGCTGTCCGGGATGGACTTGAGGGATTTATTACGATTACCGGCGGGAAGCTGATGACCTACCGGCTGATGGCTGAGTGGGCTACCGATTTAATTTGTAAAAAGTTGAATGTGAACGTCCCGTGTACGACCGCCAGTGAAAAATTGCCCGGTTCGAGGGAGGATCGTGAAGAAGTGGAGAAAAAGATTATCTCGGTACCCTTGGCTCAGCGAAATTCTTCTATTTACCGGCATGGAGATCTGGCGGAAAGATTTTCCGGGAATGATGTGCTGGAAAATAGTTTAGTATGTGAGTGTGAGGAAGTTTCTGTCGGAGAGGTAAAGTATGCTTTGAATGAATTAGAAGTGCACAATCTGGTGGATTTGAGAAGAAGGACGCGTGTCGGAATGGGTACCTGTCAGGGAGAACTTTGTGCATGCCGGGCTGCCGGATTGATGAGCAGTATGCATAAATATTGTACTAAACGGGCGAAAGAAGATCTGGCTTCTTTCTTGAATGAGAGATGGAAGGGGATGGCGCCTATCGCCTGGGGGGATACTTTGCGGGAAAGTGAGTATACAGCCTGGATTTATGAAAGTGTGTGCGGTTTGAAAATGTCTCAAAAACAAGAAGAGTAATATGAAATTCGATACGATTATAATCGGGGGTGGACTGGCAGGATTGGTTGCCGGTATTTGTTTGTCGAAACACGGACAACGTTGTGTCATTATATCTTCAGGACAAAGTGCCCTGCATTTTTCTTCCGGTTCTTTGGATTTGCTGAATGTGTTGCCCGACGGGACAGAGGTGGCTCATCCTTTGAAAGCTATCGGACAGTTGCAGGAACAGGCGCCTGCCCATCCCTATGTAAAAATGGGGATGGAGGTATTTTCAAGACTGACCGGTGAGGCTGAGCGATTTTTTGAGGAAGTCGGAATCCATATGAGTGGAAGCGCCTTGAAGAATCATTATCGGGTGACTCCGATGGGGACGCTGAAGCCTACCTGGCTTACCTTGAAAGATCATCCGGATTGTGGTGCTGCCGATCGTTTACCCTGGAAGAAAATAGCAATATTCAATGTCCTGGGATTTTTGGATTTCTATACTCAGTTTATCGCGGATGAGTTCCGGAAAATGGGTACTGAAAGTAGGATTCATTCGTTTAATTTCCCTGCTTTGGAATATTTGCGTAAAAATCCTACTGAGATGAGGTCTGTCAATATTGCCCGGATGTTTGAGAAACAGGAAAATCTGGACGAACTGGCCACTTTGTTGAAAAGGGAAGCCGGTGAGGTTGAGGCGATCGTGTTGCCGGCGGTATTCGGTTTGAATCAGGATACAGCCTTGGATTATTTACAAAAGAGGGTTGGAAAAGAAATTTGTCTCTTGCCTACTCTGCCTCCTTCTGTCCCGGGGATCCGTACACAGCAGCAATTACGCAAATGTTTCCAGCAAGCCGGAGGTGTATATATGCTAGGGGATACCGTTTTGCGGGCAGAACAGGAAGGGAATCGGATTAGCCGGCTCTTTTCTTATAATCACGGAGAGATTCCTTTTGTCGGAAAGCATATCATCCTGGCTAGTGGCAGTTATTTCAGTCAGGGATTGATCGCTACTTCCGAACGGGTGTATGAACCTGTTTTTGATTTGGATGTCACTTATCCGGAAGATCGGAATCAGTGGTATGGCCGGAATGCATTCGACCGGCAACCGTATGAAGGTTTCGGTGTGAAGACGGGAACTGATTTCCGGGGGATGGTGCACGGGCAGGTATTGGAAAATTTGTATGTGGCGGGAGCTGTTCTGGAGGGATTTAATCCGATTAAAGAAGGATGTGGTGGTGGGGTTTCTGTTTTGAGTGCTTTGTATGTAGCTGAACAAATTTTAAGTAAATAAAAGAGGTTATGAATCTTCAACAACATAATATTAGTGACAATAATTTCGAACAGTGCATCAAATGTACGGTTTGTACGGTTTATTGTCCGGTAGCGGCTGTCAATCCGGATTATCCCGGTCCTAAACAGGCAGGTCCTGACGGAGAACGCCTGCGTCTGAAGAAGTTCGGTTTTTATGACGAGACCTTGAAATATTGTATCAATTGCAAGCGGTGTGAAGTGGCCTGTCCTTCTAATGTGAAGATCGGAGATATCATCCAGGCGGCAAGGATTAAATTCAGTAAAAAGAAACCGGGAGTACGGGATTTTATTCTGGCGAATACCGATTTGGTCGGGACTCTCTCCACTCCTGTGGCGCCGGTTGTGAATGCAACGCTGGGATTGAAACCGGTAAAGGCGATTTTGGATGGAGTGTTGAAAATCGATCATCGCCGTACTTTCCCGAAATATGCTTTCGGAACTTTCGAAAGCTGGTATAAGAAACAAGTGAAAGAACAACTTGCTTTTCCGAAACAGGTGAGTTATTTCCATGGATGTTATGTGAATTACAATTACCCGCAGTTGGGGAAAGATCTCGTTAAGGTTATGAATGCCCTCGGGATCGGGGTGAGGTTGTTGGAAAAAGAAAAATGTTGCGGGGTGGCGCTGATTTCGAATGGTTTTATCAAACAAGCTCGGAAACAGGCTGATATCAATATCGGTTCGATTCGGAAATCGGTCGTGGATAAAAATATTCCTGTTATTGCCACCTCTTCTACCTGTACTTTTACGATTCGGGATGAATATCCGCATTTGTTGGGCGTGAAGAATGAAGATGTGAGAGAGCAGGTAGAGCTGGCTACCCGCTATATTTACCGCTTGCTGAGTCAGGAAACCGGACAATTGGAGTTCAGAAAAGATAAGAAACTACGGGTGGCTTATCATACTCCTTGTCATATGGAAAAGCTGGGGTGGGCTTATTATTCGATCGAATTATTGAAGTCGATTCCGAATGTGGAACTGGTATTGCTCGATTCGCAATGTTGCGGAATTGCCGGGACTTACGGTTTCAAAAAGGAAAATTACAAGACTTCGCAGGATATCGGTAATTCCTTGTTTAAACAGATCGAGGAATCCGGTGTGGATTATGTCGTAACTGATTGTGAAACTTGTAAATGGCAGATCGAAATGTCTACTTCTAAATGTTGTAAACATCCAATCTCGGTCTTGGCGGAAATGTTACAGGATTGAAAGAAATAGTTTTCTGGGAGTTGACCGGCCGGAGGCTTGTTTCCCGGTCGGTTAGGTTTGAAAACCATGGAGTGTGTTCAAAAATCGGGGATTTGTTTGTTATAAAACATCTTGTGCGTGATGAACTTTGAGTTCGAAAGGGTGTTTTTCGAAGCGAAATATTCGCACCGGATATTTTTAAATAAATTCACCAAAAATTTTCATAATTTTTTTTGGATATATGGAGTTTTTATCTACTTTTGTTTCGAAATGAAGATGTTTTATTTCATTTCAAAATAATGTGCGCCGAAAACGTTGTAATAACGAAAGTGATAGGTTTTTCTTAGAAACAATTTGAATCTTAAACTAATAGCTATGTGGAGTTTTTTAAAACCAGAGCCTCATCGGCCCTTGTTGTCAAAAGAAAAGATTGATCCGACGTATAAGCGTCTGCGTTGGCAAGTATTCATCGGTATCTTTATTGGATATGCAGGCTACTATTTAGTTCGGAAGAATTTTTCTCTTGCTATGCCTTATCTGGTGGATATGGGATTCGATAAAGGGCTTCTCGGGGTTGCTATTTCAGCTAATGCTATTGCCTATGGATTGTCTAAGTTTATTATGGGTGGGGTTTCAGACCGTAGTAGTGCCCGTAAATTCTTGCCCTTGGGGTTGACATTGTCGGCTTTAGCTACTCTTTTATTAGGTACGAAAGTGGGAGTTTCTTCCATCGTCTCTATGTTTATTTTGCAATTTCTGATCGGTTGGTTTCAGGGGATGGGATGGCCTCCGTGTGGCCGTGTTATGACGCATTGGTTTTCACAAAACGAAAGAGGAACGAAAATGTCTATCTGGAATTGTGCTCACAATGTAGGTGGTGCTTTGATCGGTCCGATGGCTGCCGGTGGTTTGGTATGGTTCGGTTCCTGGCAAGCCGGTACATTCTGGTTCCCGGCGGTGGTGGCTTTGATTATTGTGGTTATCGCTTATTCGTTGATCCGGGATACTCCGCAATCTTGTGGTTTACCTCCTATCGAAGAGTATCGGAATGATTACCCTAAAAATTACAGTGCTAAATCGGAGGTTGAACTGACGGCTAAAGAGATCTTTTTCAAATATGTTTTGAATAATAAGACTTTGTGGTTTATCGCGCTGGCCAATGCTTTTATTTATCTGATCCGTTACGGTGTATTGGATTGGGCCCCCACCTATCTGAAAGAGGTGAAGGGATATGATATTACAGAAATCGGTTGGGCTTATTTTGCTTATGAATTTGCTGCTATTCCCGGTACGATCGTATGTGGATGGTTGAGTGACAAATTGTTCAAGGGACGCCGTGCTTTAACGACCATGATCTATATGGTTTTGATCGCTGTTTCGATCTTTGTTTACTGGCAGTTCAGTGCTACTCCGCTGATGGATAGTATTTGTCTGATTGCTATCGGTTTCTTGATTTACGGACCGGTGATGTTGATCGGGGTACACGCTTTGGATCTGGCTCCTAAAAAGGCTGCCGGTACGGCTGCCGGATTTACCGGGTTCTTCGGCTATTTCTTTGGAACGGCCCTGTTCGCTAATATCGGTTTAGGTTATATCGTGCAGCATTTGGGATGGAATTGGAACTTTATCGTTTTGTTGGGTGCTTGTGCTTTAGCCTTCCTGTTTATTGCATTTACTTATAAAGAAGAACAATATCTGGTTAAAAACAAAAACTAATTAAATCCATGATTAAGAAGAATTTAACGAGTAGTATCATCCTGGTGATGATGCTACTGATCACCCCCTGTGTCTCTGCACAAACCTATCGGCAGATCAAAGGATGGTCAAAAGAAGTCAATGATCGGCTGGAAGATTTCCTGAATTCGACCATTACGATGAAGATTCGGAAAGTGGCGGTTTTCGATGGTGACGGTACGGTTATGGGACAGGTACCTCATTATTTGGCGGATGAAGCTTTATATCAATATGCCGACGAACATTTTAAAGGAAAAACGGATAAGTTTTCGAAAGAGAAAATGGCGATCCTGAACCGGATGGTAAAAGATGGAAATAATGTGGGGAAACCTTATGTCGAGGATCGGGTGCATTTTTTGGCAGGACTGACGCCCGAAGAAATTCTCGAAATGGGATATGCATGTTACCAGACTTCTTACCGGAACAAGTTCTATCCGGAAATGAAACAACTGATTGCCAATCTCAAGGAATATGGATTCGAGGTTTGGATTTTGACCGCTTCTCCGGAATTTTTATATCAGAAATTTCTGGCCGAAGAACTCGGTATCCCGGAGGTAAATATCCTGGGGGTAAAATCGGTGGTTGTCGACGGTAAATTGACAGATGATATCATCTTACCGATTCCGCAGGATGACGGTAAAGCAAATGTGATCCCGACCTTTATTAAAACCCGTCCTTTGGTTGTCGGAGGGAATAGCCGGGGAGATATGGATATGCTCAATCAGTCTTGTGGATTGAAGATTGTGGTGAATCCGGACGATAAAACAGTGCGTGGGAAAGAAGACGGGCCGATGAACGGTTATACGGTAAAAGGCTATTGGGAAAAAGAAGGGGCTTTGATCGTGAAATGTCATGATGTCAGGGAACCCGGTCTGCGTTTCCATACAGAAGAATGGGGAATCCGCGAAAATGTATCTAATCCGAAAGAATAATTCAGGAATAGAATTATATAATTGATTTTACGTATAATTTATTTGATGTTACTATGAAAAAAAATTTTCTATTAAACGTGGTAATGTTGTGCTGTGCTTTATTTGTAGGTACATCAGCATGGGCAAAAACTGAAGACGGGGAAGCTGCTGCTAAAAGCGAACCGGTGTCAGCCAATGAAGAAGAATTATTGAACAAAATTCTTTCTAAGTTACCGAAAGTATCCGGTTATATTCAGACCGGTTATAATTATGGAGATAAGAACGGGGATAACAGATCTTCTTTCCAATTGAAGCGTATGCGGGTACTTCTTGACAAAAAGATCTCCAATACGTTTGACTTCCGGGCTCAGTTCGAATGTTTTTCCGGTTCTACCGATGGCGGGGCTTACAAAAAGAAAGTCATTACTGTGATGGACGCTTTTGTCAGTGCTCACATTAACCAAGCTATCAACTTCCGGGCAGGACAATATTATCTGCCGCTGGGTTTCGAGAATTACGATATTTCTCCGGCTACTTTGGAGACTGTAGATTTCTCTAATATCTGTTATCGTATGGTATGCCGGAATGCGATTTCTTCTGCCGATCTGATCGACTATGGACGTGATCTCGGTGTGATGGCTTACGGTGATCTGTTGCAGAATCAGGAAAAAGGATTCAGCTATTTGAGCTATAATTTATCTTTGACCAACGGTTATTTGCCTACTTTGAACGATGACAACAGATGTAAAGATTTCGTCGGTCGTCTGACTTTCCGTCCTGTAAAACAGTTGAGTATTATGGGATCGTACAACTACGGTGAATACCAGGGTAAAGTCGGAGACGATGTTAAAAAATATCTTCCGATGAATCGGGTGATTGCCGGTGCCTGGTATTTCGACCCGAACGGTCTCGATCTGCGTGCTGAATACGGCCATATCAAAAGTAGCGAAGCTAATGTAGAAGAAGACGGTTTTTATGCTTTGGCCGCTTATCGCTTCGGAAAATTCCTGCCGGTAGTACGTTACGATATGTACCGCGATAAAACCAACAAGACCTCTGCCAACAACAGAGATGCTTACCTGGTGGGTTGTACTTACGAATTGATCAAGAACCTGAAATTCCAGGTTAACTATATCCACTCTATCTATACCGATAAAGTGAAAGATGCAGGTACGCGGACAGGAAACGGAAATAGTTTGCAAATCATGCTTTTGGCTAAATTCTAAGATTTGATTTACCTTTATTAATATCCTAAATTCCTTTATTATGAATAAGTTATTTTTTGCAATGGCACTGCTTTTTGTAGGCATGTCAGTAAATGCACAACATCTCGGTTCAGAATACCGGTTGAAAAAAGTGATTCCGGTTGCCGGACGTCAGGGAATTGCTATCGATAGCAATTACTACTATGTTTCCGACACCAAAGTACTGTACAAATACGACAAACAGGGAAATCTGGTGATGAAGAACGATCAGCCGTTCCAAAATCCCGAAATTGCCAACCACTTCGGTGATATCGATATCTACAATGGAGAAATTTACTGCGGTATTGAAAAATTCGAATACGGACGTGGTTATAATATCGCCGTATCGATTTACGATGCAGAGACTTTGAAATGGAAACGCGATCTGCCTTGGTCTCCTGAATCAGGACAAGTAGAGGTTTCAGGTCTTGCTGTTGATCGGGAGAAAAATATGGTTTGGATGTCTGACTGGGTAGATAGCCGTTACGTATATTGCTATAGCCTGGAAACCGGACAGTACTATACCAAAATGCAATGCCGTCCTACTCCGTACTGGTGTCAAGGTATTTTCATCGCTGATGGAAAAATGCTGTTCACCTCTGATGATGGCGAATCTTTGTACAATATTCCTGATAATATCTATGTGGCTGACATCTCTGAAGTACACTTTACCGGTTTACAAGACGGAACTGAAGTGGTGAAAGAAACTCCGTTCAGCGTAAAACTCGATAAAAAGGGAAAACCTGTTATGCGTAAAGGTAAAATTGCAGGTGGTGCAAAAGCCGGAAGAGTTGAATTATTCCGCGAAATGAGTGATTTCCGCCGTGCAGGTGAAATCGAAGGACTCTCTATTGACCCGGTAAACGACGACCTCGTTGTATTGAACAACCGTGGTACACTGATCGTTCTCGGTATGTCACAGGGTCCGTTCGCTGAAGAAGGGTATACCGGTGAAATTCATGAACTTTATATCTACGAGAAAATTAAATAATTGTAGGGATAGATCCTGAATGATCTGAAAACAATTACTTTCAAATGAGATGAACGAGGTCTGTAGAGACCTCGTTCTTTAATTTATGCAGGAGCAGCTGTTTTAATCTGAGTCTCCTAAAAAATTCATAATTGACATATTGGCATCTAAAATAACAAAGATGTGCTGTAATTGATTCTTTTTTTGCCAAGTAGTGCAAACAGTGGATATCGGGTTTTGTACCGGAAGATCCTTGGAACAGGAACGAGGGGCTGCATAGGCTCTCCGAATACCCGACCGGTGGTGTATGACAGAAACATTCGTTCATTTGTCATTGAAACAGTGACCGATCTGAATCTTCTTCGCTTTAACCTCCTTCTCTTTATTACGTAAAAAACGAAACATTAAAAGTTTAAATAACGTAAAATTTATCCATAAAGACGGAGATGGGTAATTTTTTATATTAAAATAAACAAATATGTGGAGTTTTTTAAGACCGGAGCCTCATAGGCCCTTATTGCCGAAAGAACAGATCGACCCGACATACAAACGTTTACGGGTACAGGTTTTTATCGGTATTTTTATCGGATACGCTGGTTATTATTTAGTTCGTAAGAACTTTGCGCTGGCGATGCCTTACTTGGTGGAAATGGGGTTCGATAAGGGACTTTTAGGAGTTGCTATATCAGCGAATGCCATTGCTTACGGACTTTCTAAATTTTTAATGGGTGGAGTCTCTGACCGTAGTAGTGCCCGTAAGTTTTTACCCTTGGGATTGACTTTGTCTGCTTTGACGACTTTAATTCTGGGTACCCGGGCCGGATTGTCGTCTGTCGTGTCGATGTTTATCCTGCAGTTTTTAATCGGTTGGTTTCAGGGTATGGGTTGGCCTCCTAGCGGACGGGTGATGACACACTGGTTTTCGCAGCATGAACGGGGGACGAAAATGTCGATCTGGAATGTGGCCCATAATGTCGGTGGGGCTTTGATCGGACCGATGGCTGCCGTGGGGATGGCCTGGTTCGGCTCCTGGCAGGCCGGTACCTTCTGGTTTCCTGCTATTGTCGCTTTGGTTATTGTGGTGATCGCTTATCTGCTGATCCGCGATACCCCTCAGTCTTGTGGTCTGCCACCTATCGAACAATACCGAAACGACTATCCACCCAACTATAGTGCCCAGTCGGAAGTGGAACTGACGGCCAAAGAAATTTTCTTTAAATATGTATTGAGTAATAAAATATTGTGGTATATCGCTATCGCTAACGCTTTTATCTATCTCGTCCGCTATGGAGTGCTCGATTGGGCACCTACTTATCTGAAAGAGGTGAAAGGCTACGATATCAAAGAGATCGGTTGGGCTTACTTTTCTTATGAATTTGCCGCTATCCCCGGGACGATTTTCTGTGGTTGGTTGAGTGATAAAGTCTTCAAGGGGAGACGTGCTATTACGACCATGATTTATATGGTCGCCGTCGCCATTTTTGTTTTTGTCTATTGGGAATTTAGTAAAACTCCGCTGATGGACAGTATCTGTCTGATCGCCATCGGTTTTCTGATCTACGGCCCGGTAATGCTGATCGGGGTTCATGCTTTGGATTTAGCCCCTAAAAAAGCGGCCGGTACGGCTGCCGGATTTACCGGATTTTTCGGTTATTTCTTCGGGACCGCCCTCTTTGCTAATATCGGTTTGGGATATGTTGTTCAGAATTTGGGCTGGAACTGGAATTTTATCGTGTTATTGGTGGCCTGTGCCCTGGCGTTCATCTTTATTGGATTCACGGCAAAGGAAGAACAATATCTAGTGAAACAAGCAAAACAATAATCACTTTATTTAAAAATCACAACTATGATTAAAAGATGGGTTTATGTAGCATTGGCATTCGGATTAGGTATGTCTGCGATGTCATGTGAAAATCAGAAATTTAATGATGTGAAGGTGGATGTCGACCGGGTACATGTCGATGAGCTTTCACCTGAAATGATCAAAGTGCGCGACTATGTTCCCGAATATGCGGTTATTGCACATCGGGGCTCTACTTTCTGGACACCCGAAGAAACGGAATCCGCCTATCGGTGGGCGAGAGAAATCGGTGCGGATTACCTGGAATGCGATATGCAGGTATCGAAAGACGGAGTGGTACTGGCACTACATGACGATAACCTGAAACGGACCACTAACATCGAAACGGTTTTCGGAGAAACACTACCCCGGGAAATCCGGAAGAATTATTATATGAAAATCGGATACTCGGAGACAGAAGCCGAAGAAAAGGTAAAAGCGGATGAAGCGAATTTTGTTCCTAACTTACCGGCTTATTATACTTACGAAGAACTGCTGATGCTCGATGCCGGTAGTTGGTTCAATAACGAGAATCTCGAAGAAGCCCTGCCCGGATTGGCTAAAGAAAAGCAATATATTTCCACACTGGAAGACCTGATTATGTATTCGAAAGGGTATCGGTTGATCCGGGACCGCAATCAACCGGGAATGCCCCGGCAATATTCCATTGTCGGGAAAACAGGGGAAACGATTACCAGTCTGAGCGGTACTGCCGATATTGTGAAATATGATTTCGGGTATGAAATCGATCCGGTATGGGAAGCCGGAAATAAGAATATCCCGGGAATCTATATCGAATTTAAAGAACCCTGGCTGAATCCCAAAGGATTCGAACAGATCGTGTATGATGTACTGGCCAATACGCAGGATATGAATATTATCGAAAAACCGGAACCCGAGGACACGCCTTTTTATATCAACAACGGGACGATTAATGTAGGAAATACCAACGGTAAAGTGATCCTGCAAACCTTCTCTTTGGAAAGTTTAGTCCGGGTGGCCGAGGTATTCCAGGGCAAAGTTCCCATGTGTTTCCTGTTGTGGAAAGGGACCGGTGCTACCGATCTCACTTATGACGATCCGCTGGGATATGCTTCTTTTATCAACCTGGGCGTAAAATATAAAGCACATTTTATCGGACCGTGTATCGCGGGGGCCCCTAATGATTATCCTGAATTGGATCAACCCTGGCAGGATTACCTGATCCATCGGGCGAAGATGAAAAACCATCCTTATACTTTCGATACCTATGATCAGATGGCGAAGTATTTCGGACAATATAATTTCGGCGTAGCCGACGGAATGTTCAATCCTCCTTATCTGGATGCTTTATTTACAAACCATTCCGATATGAGTATCAACTATATGATTACGCACGGATGGCGGAAGAGTCCTGCTTCCCAGACCCTGGTCGATGCAAGGGAAGTATTGAGAAAATTGGGATACTTAGATAATAATTAATTAGGGTGAATTTCAAAACTTTGTAAAAATGAATCAGATGAAAAAACAAATATTTTTCCCCGCCTTTTTGGTTGCGATCTTTTTATGGTCCGGGAATATTCAGGCTCAGGTTGAAGATGTGGCCAATCCGCTGTTGAAATATGTCAATCGGAACAATGGACTCAGATTTACTGCCGGAGGCCGTTTGTTTACCGATGTAGCTTATTATCATTCCGAATATACGCCGATGAAATCGGGGGCTGCTATTACCGATGCACGTATCCGTACTTCATTGAAATACAAACAATTCTATTTTTATGCCGATTTCGATTTTTCTAAAGGTTCTTTCAAACAGAAGAATATTTTCGGACAATACAACTTTAAAGAGAATTACCGGGGGGTACAGAGTGTGAAAGCCGGTTATTTTTGCGAGCCTTCTACGATGGCTTACAATACGAGTCTTTATAACTATCATTTTATTTCCCGTCCGGCAGTCGTCAATGCTTTGGCGCCTGGCCGAAGTCTGGGGATTACTTATAAGTTTTTCAATCAGAAGGTGTTGGCCGATCAGGGTATTTTTGCCGAAAATAAATACAATGATCAGATCAGCGGATTTCAGGGGTTTAGTCTGAGCGGTCGTTGGTTGTATAAGGTGATCAACGACGATTATATGACGCTGCATGTCGGATTGGGATTGCGTTACTCCCGGATAAATACCGGACGGGTAGTCGATGACGATGCTTTTAAAACTGAAGTAACTATAGAGTCGGCCATGGAAACTTATGTGGATGCGACTACAAAATTTCTGAATGCCGATGTCGCCTGGGCTAAGAATATTCTCGATCTGAATCCGGAACTCTTGTTTAAGACCGACCGTTTGTTCGTCCGCGGGGAATATCTGTATAAACGTTTGTACAAAGACCGGCCCGATTTTGAATTATTCACCAATCAACTGGGAGGAGTATGGAGTTGGACGACGCTGGATGCCTGGAAAGCCGGTAACCCGATCCGCAGTACCAAATTCGACGGTGGTTATGTAGAAGCCGGCTATCTGATCATGGGCAACCGTTATACCTACAACGACGAATACGGTTTACTGGACGGTATGAATGAAAAGAATTCGCTGGAAATCGTCGCCCGTTATAGCATTGTCAATCTCAACGATATCAATAAAGGAGATTTTTTCCTGATCGGAAAGCATGTTTTCTACCCGGGCGGAGTCGTTTCGGATTATCCTCCTGTCTCGACGAGTATCGGAGGGGGTAAAATGCAGGCGGCTACCGTCGGTTTGAACTATACACTGAATCAGTATATCAAGGTGATGGGGGAATACAAATACAGCCGTTTGAGTAATGTGTATTATCCGATGGATAAGAATTTCCATGAATTACAGATGCGGTTGATGGTTTCGTTTTAGTTTTACCGGACAGCAATGATAAAAATCAGCGAGATACTGTCAGGAAACAGTATCTCGCCAAAATATACTTTTTAAGGAATGCCTGTCTGGATTTTTGCCTTATTAGCCTCCTTATATTAAAATGATGTATATAAAACAGAAACAGGATCTCCGGTGACTGTAAATGCATTGACGACCATTATGGACTCTGTTGTGGTATTTTTTTATTACTACTTTCTGATACTTTAATAGTTTTCACTTTCTATTTTCAGATAATCATTCAAATAACCAATATCATTTTTAGGGATAATGAATAGTGATCTGATTTCATTATTTGTGGTTTTTATGAAAAAAGGAATGTTATCAGGTAATATTTCTATTGCTGGAAATAAGTGAGAGGTGCTTGCAAAATAGACTATATTATTTTCCTCCCCTTTTACCTGCGCATAGGCGTTGATTTGTAATATATTATCCTTGGAACACAGTATTATTATTTCATCATGAAATTTTTTACGAATCTCAGGAAGTTGTTCTAACATGTCTTCAAAACATGAATTACAAACTAAAAGAGGGACAACAAGTATAAGTTTATGAGTAGATAGTATATCTTGTAATGTAGTTGTATTATTTTTCCTGTCTTTTAATATTATATCATTATACAATTATTTGTCTACAATATGATAATTATATAAATTTCTTTTTTCATAATCAGATATCTTTTAATTTATAGATAACTAACACGGGATTATCTGTTTCAGATATATTTGCTGTTCTCTCTTTTAATTTTTCAAATGCTTCGATTGTAGATTTTCTTGAAGTATTTTCTAAATTTTTCAGCCAAAATGATGTATATAAAACAGAAACAGGATCTCCGGCGGTTGTAAATGCATTGATGGCCGGTGGGGTTATGTGATAAAAGGTTAGGTCATCTTTATAATGATTATTGTTTAAAATGATTTTTTTCCCTGACTTTTTAAAATAATAGACCAAAAACGGCATATCATCTAAAGCTTCACATTCAAAAATAAAATGGATATACTTGTCATTTTCGTAATAACGGTTCATGTGTGCTATATCCGGTTGTAGAAAGTATATACCTTGAGGTGTTTTTTCTAATTTGCCATTATACGCGAACTCTTGAAAATCAATGTATCGGGCTGGGATTAATTCTTGCTCTGTAACTCTGTATAGCATTTGTTCAAATTCTCGCTGCCATAATATTTCATTATTGCATTTGGTAAATGGTTTTAGAGGCCGGCAGTTGTAATGAGGGTCATATTTTAAGTGTGAGTTAATCCGTTTTTTATTGCGATAATCCCAAAGTATGATTTGGTCTTCAAATGCTGCTCCATTAAAAATAAGTATCGAATCGTTTAGTATTTCAAAAGAGTCGGCAAAGAAAGGTAATTCTTGCAGAGCAATTGGCCTCCCGCAAGAGGTGTAAGTGATCATTTTTTTACTACTTCCATCTAATATAAGAATGTTTTTATTTTTAGTGATACAATAATCATCAAGATGTAGGTATTCAAATGGACCTCTTCCTCTTCGACCTATAGTGTTATGCAATTTGCCTGTCATGTCAAAATGATAGATTAATTTTGAAGTCTCATCTTTTAGATAGAATGATGTCGTATCGAATATGATTTTTCCAACACTCCCAATAAGGCAGGAATCGCTTGTCTCTAAAGGTATCAATTGATACTCTTGAACAATATCCGATAATTTGTAGGTTTGCTTGCAATCTTCTTTGTTTATTACAATTGTCGGAGGAATAGAGGGAGGTATATAATTATTGCAACTAAAGCAAAAGAAGAAAAATACTATGAGGAAAAAACTCATAGGTTTTTGTAAAATTGTAACAAAGAGACTACCAAAATCACATTTGGTAGTCTTTCCCTGAATCTTTTGAAAAGAATCCATGCGTTTTATTCGTATTTAATTCCTGATCCTTCACAAATCAAATCCAATGGCTTGGTGCTAAATTTGACTTTATAACAACCATTTGAACCTTGTTGTGTTGGAGTACATTGCTCTAAATTACCATCGGCACGGCATTTCAAGGAAAATCCTGATTTGTTATTAGGACATGTACAGCTTACTGATTTTAGTTTATCTCCTTTGTTGTATCCTTCATCTTGTGCCAGTGCTTCTACATTGTAGCCAAGCATTTGTTGTAAAAAATTATTAGAGCGATCAAAACTAATAAAACTTATGATTTGGCTTAATAATGTAGCTGTTATTAATATTAGAAAGTAGCAAGACGAATCGTTGGGTAAAGTCTTTCAACCAGCTATTTTTTTTTCTTTTGGGTTTAACATTGTTTGTCATAACAAAAATATATTGATTTTAAGAAAAACAAAAAATATTCTCAATTATTTCAAATATTGAAATCAAGTATTTTTTGTCCCTATTTGTAATATGGGAAGTAACTGTATCACGCATTCTGTTCCGCAATAGGTTTGTTGTATACAGTATGGATGTATCCTGTTTTCTAAGGGAATCTGACTTTTTATTTTTTTGCTGTGTAAGTTTTGCCACATTATTTTTACCTTTGTCGAAATCAATTTAGAAGAAAATTGAATACAAAGGATTTACTGCAAAAATATCTCTCTGCCCGGGCGGTGAAAAAGTTAACGGAGCTGTTAACTACCCGTAGTGACCGGAAATACAGACTTGTCAACAATGCCGGTTCGGTGACTTCCCTGATTGTCGGAGCCATGCGTATCACCCGGCCGGGGTTGCGGGTCGTTGTGCTGAACGACCGGGAAGAAGCTGCCTATTTTTATAATGATATATTGGCTTTGGCCGATGAAAAACAAATCGCCTTTTTGCCTTCTTCTTATCGCAGGATGATTAAAGAGGAAGAGAAAGATAACGATTCGGTCCTGGTGCGTACCGAAGTGCTGAATAATATCCGGAATGGCGAAGTCGATACTTTGATTACTTATCCGGAAGCATTGGCTGAAAAGGTCGTCGACCGGGAAGTGCTTTCCCGCATGTCGATGGTGGTGAATCAGGGAGATGCCTTATCGATTTCTTTCGTCGAAAATCTTTTGGTAGAATACGGGTTCGAACGGAATGATTTTGTCTATGAACCGGGACAGTTTTCGATCCGGGGGAGTATTGTGGATGTGTATTCTTTTGCAGAAGAACAGCCGGTCCGGATAGATTTTTTCGGAGATGAGGTCGAATCGATTCGTTTCTTTGATATCGAGACCCAGTTGTCCGATAAAAAGACCGGGAAAGTATCGATCGTTCCTGATCTCAGTGGCAAAACAGAGGCCGGAGGATTTAAACATACGGACTTGAGTTCCTATTTCTCTGTTAAACCGGTCTGGTGGATCAAAAATGGGATGTTCCTTCACGATAAAGTGAAAGCTTTATATGCCGAAGCCGGGGAAGAGCTCGTCACTTCTGCCGAAGGACTGATGAATTATCTCGAAGATTGCCATGTGGTGGAATGGGGACCGGATATGTATTTCCGGGGAGAAACGATAGACGTAGCCTGTGAACCTCAGCCTCCGACCAACAAGCATTTCGATTTGCTGGCAGAGACTTTGCAATCCCGCCAAGCCAACGATTACCGGTTGTATATCTGTTCGAACAATGAAATGCAAATCCAGCGTATCCGGGATATTTTTAAAGATAAAGGATACGAAATCGGTTTTACCTGGCTGGAAGGCGTAATACATGAAGGATTTTCGGATTCGAATGAAAAGATTTGTGTTTATACGGAACATCAGATTTTCGATCGTTATCATAAATACCGCCTGCAGACTACCCGCATCCGGCAGGGGAGGGAATCGATCACCCTGGGAGAATTGCAAAATTTGCATCCGGGGGATTATGTCGTGCATATCGACCATGGGATCGGACGATTCGGCGGACTGGTCAAAATCAACAACGATGGCAACGAACAGGAAGCGATCCGGCTGGTATATAAGAATAATTCGGAATTGTATGTCGGATTGCATTCCCTGCATAAAATATCCAAATATAAGGGGAAAGACGGTGTTCCTCCTGTCGTGAACAAATTAGGAGGAGATGCCTGGAATAAACTTAAACAGAAGACTAAGTCCCGGGTAAAAGATATTGCAAGGGAGTTGATCGCCCTCTATGCCCGCCGCAAGAAAGAAGCTGCTTTTGCTTTTTCTAAAGATAGTTATTTGCAGGAAGAAATGGAAGTGTCGTTTATGTATGACGAGACTCCCGATCAGATAAAAGCGATCGAAGCGGTAAAAGCCGATATGGAAAAACCTCAGGTAATGGACCGCCTGATCTGTGGAGATGTGGGATTTGGGAAGACTGAAGTTGCAATCCGGGCCGCTTTTAAGGCGGTAGCCGATAGCAAACAGGTGGCTGTCCTGGTGCCGACGACTGTTTTGGCTTATCAGCATTACCATACTTTTTCCAGGCGGCTGGAAGGCATGCCCTGTCGGGTGGAATATATCAGCCGGATGAAGAAACCCGGAGAAATTAAGAAAATCCTGAACGATCTGAAGGAAGGCAAAGTAGATATCATAATCGGTACCCATCGGCTGACCAGCAAAGATGTCGTATTTAAAGATCTGGGATTGTTGATCGTCGATGAGGAACAAAAATTCGGAGTCGGGGTAAAGGAAAAACTGAAGACCCTGAAATTGAATGTAGATACCCTGACTATGACGGCGACTCCGATCCCGCGTACTTTACAATTTTCATTGATGGGAGCCCGCGATATGTCGATTATCCGTACTCCGCCGCCCAACCGTTATCCCATTGTAACGGAATTGCACCGTTTCGATGAGCAGCTGATCAAAGAGGTGATTCTTTATGAAATGGCCCGTAACGGTCAGGTGTTTTTTATCCACAACCGGGTCGAAACCATCCGGGATATTCAGGGCATGCTGCAACGGATTGTCCCGCAGGTGAAAACCTGTGTTGCACATGGACAAATGGAAGGCGAAGAACTTGAAAAAGTGATGCATGATTTTGTCCGGGGCGATTACGATGTTTTGATCGCTACGACTATTATCGAGTCGGGGCTGGATATTCCGAATGCCAATACGATGATCATCAACCAGGCCCAGAATTATGGGCTTAGTGATCTGCACCAGCTGAGAGGCCGGGTGGGACGTTCGAATAAAAAGGCTTTTTGTTATTTATTGACCCCTCCTTTGGATACGGTTAATTCGGATGCCAGGCGCCGGCTGAAAGCGATCGAAGATTTCAGCGGTTTAGGAAGTGGTTTTAATATAGCGATGCAGGACCTCGATATCCGCGGGGCCGGGAATATCCTGGGAGCGGAACAGTCGGGATTTATTGCTGAAATCGGTTACGAAACCTATCAGCGTATATTGAATGAAGCTCTGCTGGAATTACGCGAAGAAGAGTTCCCTGGAATGGAAACGCCTCCGACCGAACAAAAGCAGGCTTACGTTGCCGATTGTGTGATCGAATCCGATTTCGAAGTATTGATTCCGGATACCTATGTGGAGAATATCAGCGAGAGAATTCGGCTGTATCGGGAGTTGGACAATATTCCGGATGAGGCTGGCCTGGAGAAATTCGGGCAAGAGCTGAAAGACCGTTTTGGCGAAATTCCGGCACAGGTGACCGGATTGATGGAAATTGTGAGGATGAGACGCCGGTGTATGGATTTAGGGATCGAGAGATTATTGGTGAAGAATGGGAAAATGATCATGTATTTTGTCGGCGAACAGACTTCTCCTTTTTATCAGTCGGCCTTGTTTGCCGCTATACTGAGGTTTGTGCAGCTGCAAATTTTGCCTTGCCGGTTCAGTGAAAAAAATAATAAATTATCGCTCGTGTTTACAGAAATTACGAATATTATGAAAATGTCGCGTTATGTGCGGGAGATGTGGGAGAAAACAGAGGCAGGTAACAGATGATAGATCAGAGATTTGAATTTTAGGCAATGAATTTGGTAATTGATATCGGGAATACCCGTAGTAAATATGCTTTTTTTCAGGAAGACCGGCTGATCGGGGTAAACTATCGGTTGGATTCGATTCTTGAAGACATTCGGGTATGGAAAGAAAAAGGGGAAAAGGTTTGGATATTTCTTACCGGAAGTGGTCATATCGATTCCGAAATGCAGCTGGCTATAAAAGAGCAAGCCGATTACTGGCTGGAAGCTTCGCCTGCTTTGGAGGTGCCGTTGAAAATCGGATATGCTACTCCCGAGACCTTGGGATTCGACCGGATCGCTATTTGTGTCGGAGCAAAGAGTTATTACCCGGGGGCTTCCCTCTTGGTGATCGATTCGGGTACCTGTATCACTTATAATTATGTCTCGGCCGAGGGCGTGTTTCTGGGAGGAAATATTTCTCCCGGATTGGAAATGCGTTTCAACGGACTGCACCGGTTTACAGCCCGCCTGCCTTTGGTGACACCGACAGAAACCTATGGAGGAATAGGACAGTCGACAGAAGAAGCTATCCGGAATGGCGTGATGTCTGGTATGCTTTTTGAGGTACAACAGTATATAGAATGCTTTCTCGGACAATACCCGGAAGGACATGTGTTGATTACGGGGGGAAATGCACATTTTTTGGAAAGACATCTGACTCCGGATATTTTATTTTGTAAATATCTTAGTTTTGTAGGATTGAATGAGATCTTGAAATATGTTAAAAAGTCGAACTATTAGCTAAAATACAGGTGTTCCCTGTATATTAAAAGAAAAATAGTGATATTTTTGCAGAGTAAGCTTAGATAAGTAACTAACAAAACATTAAATACATCGGTTAAAAAAGATAAGATCATGAAAAAGATTGTGGCTTTAGCATTCGGTATTTGTCTTATGGGAGGGGCAGTCAGTGCGCAGACACTCGACTCCAAATATGGACTGGATAGTGTGAAAACGTTGGAGAATGCTTCTATTTATTCAGAATTTCTTAAACAAAAAAATTATAAGGAAGCTTTGCCTGCCTGGCGGTATGTTTTTAATAACGCTCCCAAGTTTCAGATGCTTACTTATACCAAAGGGGAAGATCTGTTGATCAATATCTATCAGCAGACAAAAGATAAGACTTATGTGGATACCTTGATGATGTTGTATGATCAATGGGCGAAATATTTTGGGGATCATCAAAGGTATGGAGAAGGTTATATTTTGGGAAAGAAAGGGGCTACTTTATATCGTTTCGGAGGGGATGATACTAAAAAAACAGCTTTTTCTTATTTGGCTAAATCATTCGAGCTCGAAGGTAATAAAACTCACCCGATCACGGTGCAAACCATGTTTTTCGGAGCCGGGGATCTGCTGAAAAAAGGAGAACTGTCGAAAGATGAATACATCGCTCTTTATATGAAAGTTTCCGGTTTTATCGATGATGGAATCAAAAATGCCAAACAACCCAAAACGGTTGAAGCGTTCAAAACGATGAAGGGGAATGTGGATGCTATGTTTTTCAATGCCGGTGTAGCAGATTGTGAAACCTTGAATAACTTGCTTTCTGCAAAATACGAAGCCAATAAGGAAGATGTCGCTAACTTGAAAGAGGTGGCTTCTCTGTTACGGCGGAGCGAATGTGTCGATTTGCCTTTATATGCAACTGTAGCTGAGCAATTGTACCAATTGGATCCGACTGCTGATGCGGCTTATAGCTTGGCTATCATGTTCCTGAAACGTCAGGAATTCGATAAAACCGAAGGTTATCTGAAAGAAGCGATCGCGAAATCCGAAGATAACGAGGCTAAAGCTGAATATTACCTGAAAATGGCTCAGTTGCAATTGGCTAAAAAGCAATATCAGGCGACTAAGACTAATGCGCTGGAAGTGCTGAAACTTAATCCGAACAACGGAACCGCATTGATGCTGATCGGAAAAGCCTATGCCAATTCGGCCTCCAATTACGGAGAAGACGATTTTGACCACGCATCCGTATTCTGGGCTGCTGTCGATAAATTCCAAAAAGCAAAACAAGTGGATCCTGCTATGACAGAAGAAGCGGATAAATTGATCGGAATTTATTCCCAACATTTCCCGAGTAAAGACGAGGCTTTCTTCCGTAGTGTTACCGATGGAGCAACTGTTAAAATCGGTAGTTGGATCAACGAATCGACCAAAGCACGTTTCAGAAAATAGTAAGTCGTATATTAATGAGTGTTTCTTCACGTATACTTTATATGAAAAGCATTATTGTTCTTCTGGGAGCAATAATGCTTTTAGCATGTAAAAATGATATCAAAGAAGTCAATGCATTGGCTGAGCGGGAGAAACGTCCCGATATGACCGGTGAAAACCTGGAATTGGTCTATTCCGATTCTGCCCGGATCAAATACAGGGTATTGGCCCCGGAATACATAAAAGTAAATAGGGAAAAAGAAAAATATGAAGAGTTTCCGAAAGGGATCCATGTACTTTCTTATGATCCTGCAGGAAAGATGATCGGTTCGATTAAAGCGAAATATGCCAAAAAGCTGGAAGATGAAATGCTTTGGGAGGCGCGTAATGAAGTGGTGATAATCAATGCAGAGGGGAAAAAGCTCGAAACCGAATTACTCTATTGGGATATGAAAAAAGAATTGATCTATTCCGACCGTTATGTCAAGTTGAGTGCCGACGGACAAATTATCGAAGGTAATAACGGCTTCCATTCCGATCAGAATCTGAATCATCCGGTGTTTGAGAATATTTCAGGTAGTATCGAAGTTGAAAAGCAACAACGTAAGCAATGACAGCAACCCTTTCGGTGATATTGATTTGTCTTCTGTTATCTGCATTCTTTTCGGGAATGGAGATCGCTTTCCTGACTTCTAATAAATTACGGATCGAGATCGATAAGTCTAAAAAAGGAGTCACTCAGGCTCTCATCGATCTGTTCATTTCGCATTCCGGGATGTATATTACGACTTTATTGGTAGGTAATAATGTCGTCATGGTGATCTACGGTATTTTTATGTCCGATCTGCTGGTCAAACAGTTCGAATTTTTACATTTATCGATCGGGGTCGAACTGTTTGTCGAGACCCTCGTTTCGACTCTGATCATTTTGGTTTTTGCTGAATTTTTGCCGAAGACCGTATTCCGCTTACGGTCTAATCTGTTTTTGAAGTTATTTTCTGTTCCTGTTTTTTTGTTTTATCTGTTGTTTTTTCCGTTGTCTTATTTTTCGGTGTGGTTAGGAGGATGGTTGCTGCGGATTTTTACCGGACGGAAATTAGGGCATAAAGAACCCAACCGGGCTTTTGGAAAAGTAGATTTGAACAACCTGATCGAGGAAGGAGAAGTCAATGCTCGGCAGGAGGAGGAAATGCACGAGATCAAACTTTTTCGGAATGCACTCGATTTTTCCGAAGTGAAGCTGAGGGAGTGTATCGTTCCCCGCCCTGATGTCGTAGCCTTGTCTATCGACAGTTCGATCGAAGAGTTGACCCAACTCTTTATCGATACCGGATTGTCCCGGATTTTGATTTATAAAGAAAGTATCGACGATATTATCGGTTATGTTCATATATCGACTCTTTTCAAAGATCCTCCGACGATTGCCAAAGCGTTGAGCCGGGTATTGATCGTACCTGAGACGATGTCTGCACAACGGCTGTTGAATTTGTTTATCCGGGACCAGAAAAGTGTTGCCGTTGTCGTCGATGAATTCGGTATTACAGCCGGGATCGTTACTATCGAAGATATTATGGAGGAAATTTTCGGAGAGATTGAAGATGAACATGACCACCTCAATCTGAAAGAAGTGATGATTTCCGAACAAGAATATATTTTTTCAGGACGTTTGGAGGTGGATTACTTGAATGAAAAATATCACCTGGATCTGGAAGAGCGTGAAGAGTATGAGACGCTTGCCGGTTTGGTGTTGTATTTCAATCAAAGTATTCCTCAGGAAGGGGAAACTATTGTTGTAAATGATTTAACATTTAAAATATTGAGTGTTAAAAATGCAAGAATAGAGGAAATCAAAGTGTGTATGTGATTTTTTATCTTTTTTTGTTTTAAATTTTGGTAACCTTTTGCAAAAAATGGTTATTTTTACCACAAAATTCTAAGCATAGGCTCGAGTGTGTGATGAGAGTATGTGTGTTATGTGTTGCTTTCTTGATGATTGGTTTGATTGTCAATGCGCAGCAGGATCCTCAGTTTAGTCAGAATATGTTCAACCATATGACGATTAATCCGGCTTTTGCGGGATTACAGAACAGATGGGTGATCTCCGGGATTTACCGGAATCAATGGCTGGCTATGGATGGTGCTCCGGAGACATATGCTTTGAATGTTGACGGTCCCTTCAGAATAAAAAGAAGCGATGGAGGGATCGGATTGAACATGATGAGTGACAAGCTCGGTATGCAGACGAATTTGCATCTGATGCTGAATTATTCATATAAGTGGGCTTTACGTCCGGGAGTATTGAGTGTAGGTTTAAAATTTGGTTTAATCAATGCGAAGATCGAGGGAAAATATTATATCCCCGATGATGAAGACCATACGCCGTCCGGGGATGACGAGGCTTTGAACGGAACCGATGTAAACGTTTCGAAGATGATGTTCGACCTGGGAGGAGGAATTTTTTTTACAGGAAAGCAAGGTTATGCCGGAGTCGCTGTCGCGCATTTGACAAAGCCTGAAATGACTGTCGGGTTGACTGGAAGATTCTTTTTTACACCTCACTTGTATTGTACCGGAGGGTATACGGTCCCGATCGGATTACGGTGGGATTTGCAGCCTTCGGTATTTATGAAGACTGATTTCAGAAGTTTACAGTATAGTGTAAATGTGAATGTAGTTTATCATAAAATGTATTGGGGGGGAGTATCTTACCGGTATCAGGAAGCCCTGATTTTTATGGGAGGTATGGAGTTGAAAAATGGAATTATGGTTGGATACAGTTACGACTGGAATGTGTCGGATGTCGGTAAATACACAGGCGGTTCACATGAAGTGACGGTGGCTTATCATTTCGGTCTTCAATGGGGAAAACGACAGAAAATATATAAGAGTGTAAGATTTTTGTAAAATAGATATACTATGTACATCAGATGGTTTGCAGTTGTCTTTATTGTTTCATTATTATATGCTTGTTCACCGTATAACGGAGGGGGAGAGCTGACAGGAACACGTAAAACAAAAAAATGGTTTGAACCTCAACCTTATGGGATGGTGCTGATTCCTACCGGTAGCCTGAATATCGGAAATAACGATG